>JBAZJT010000020.1 GCA_041651175.1 Elusimicrobiales bacterium
CCACCACCTCCGCTACCACCCCCACCGCCTCCGCTGCTCCCGCCGCCTCCGCCCATGCCCCCTCTGTTTTTTCCCGCCCCGCTGTTCATGCCATAGGGGTCATTAGTGTCGGACTTTTTGTCGGGCCTCTTGTTCCATTCCTCTCTCTGACGCCGTTTTTCCTCTTCCTCCCTTGCCTCCAGTTCCCTTTCCCGGCGCAATCTTTCCCGGCGCATTCTGGCGCGTTCCATCCTTTCCATCCGATCCCAATCGCTGCCTCCGGGGGGTCTGTTGGGATTGTTGCCGCCCGGGTTTTGCGGGTTGGGATTATTGGGGTCATTGGGGTCCGTGGGGGAGTCCGGCGTGCGAGTGTCCGTGCCTACTTCCTCGCAGTAGCCGTGTCCGTCATTGCGGCAGGAGGAGACGTATCCTAACTTCACGCCGTAAAACGCGACGCGGCCCAGTTCCCTCGTGGTCAGTTGATACTCCGAATAGGCGGATTGCACGAATTTAGCAAATTGAATAGCTTCTACCGGGTTGTTTCTGTAGCCGGCAAGTTCCGCGGCGGCCTGTGGCTTTGAAACCGCCAGCTTGTCCGGAGCGCGAAGGTCTGCTATGACGGAGTTGACTTTCAATGCCCTGTCATACTCGTACTGCGTCAGTTTCGGCGTGCCGCTGCCCAAAAAACCGTGCTTATTGAGGAAATTGACGGTATCATCTATCTCGGTGAAATCCTTCCCGGATGCTTCGTCGCTTATGTCGGAACGCGCTTTTCCCAGGGTTTCGCGTATTCCCTCTGCGTTCATCTCGTTGCTGTAGCCTGCGGGCAATGCCGAAAATTCATGTCCCGGCTTGAGTTTGTCCAGATAGCCGTATGCGCAGGCCCAGAGGGCGGCTCTGCCTTCGGCCCGGGCCGCGTTCGCCAATTCGCCGGCGGAGGAGGGCAGCGTGTGCCCGTCAATAAGCAGCTTTTCCGCCGCAGCGGATTTCAGTATCGCAAACCTGTCCTCTTTGGTGAAGAACGGCGCTATGCCCTGTACGTAGTCGTCAAACTCATGCCAGTGCGGGGGGAAGTTGGCGGGCAGGGCGGGGTCGCTGCGCTTGATCATCTCCACGATTTCCCTGCGGTATTGCGCGCGCTGCTGCTTTGTCATGGCCGGCCAGGAGCAGCGGGCAGCGCGGTTTTCCGCCGCAGCGGAAGCCGATGCCAGCAAAAACGCCGCACCCCACACCAGCAGCAGGGCGCGCGCTCTAAGACCGAAGGTGTTTTCGCGATAGGAGTATGTCATGCAGCTTTCCCCGGACGACGCATGGCAAAAAGAGCCACTAATATCTATATTATCAAGAAACGGGGCATTGTCAAGGGCCGCAGGACCCAAAATATTGTTCAATAGTATGATAATGCAGCGAAAAACCGTTTTACGGGGTTGCGTATTCGCGCTGTCCGCCTGCTGCGCGGCGGCAGTTTCCGGTATTGTGGCCGGGCCGTTTGCCCCGGCAGGAAGGGATTTGGTCTCCGCTTCGGAGGGGCGGGGCTTTCTGTCCGCGCCCTCGCCGCGCGGTGGCGCGCTGACTGCCAGGCTGAGGGTGTCCTTGCGGCTTCCCGGCGCGATGCCGGAGCGCGAAACGGCGGTTTTTGAAAGCGGTCCCTCCGCGCGCGCCGTCCGCCTGCTGCGGAAGCCGGACGGCAGGCTGTATCTGTCCGCCGGGCAGTTCACTGAAGGGGCGGGTTTTGGCGTTCTGGACTTTCCGCCCGTTTCCGCCGGAAAAGCCCGCGCGGAAATTATCTTTGAAATGCCCGACACCGTTGCGCTGCTCATTGACGGCAAGCCCGCCGCCGGCGGGCGGTATCGTTTCATTGACTGCGACATGTCCGCTCCGGTAATCCGCGCCGGGGACGGCGTCATTGAAAGGGAGTTCGTAAAAAGAAACAGGCTGCCCGTTCTTGCGTTGTGGCTGCTGAGGGCCGCGTTGGGCGTTGCGATGGCGTGGAGCCTGTTTTCTATTCTGTCCGGCGCGGGATATGCCGGCGCCGGCTGGGCGGCTGCGGCCCTTATTTTCATAGGCGGCTGCGCCACGGATTTCAGATATGTCCTGGCCCCCGGCGCGGGCTATTACGGGGAACTGGCCTCCGCTTTCGCCAGAGGGCACACGTATCTCTCCGCCACAGTGCCGCAGGAGTTGCTGTCTGCCAAAAATCCTTATGATTTCGCCTATGCCTGGAAATACAAAATCTGGGATTACAGCATGTATGGCGGCAGGTTTTACCTTTATTTCGGGCCGGTTCCCGCGCTGGTCCGGCTGCTTTTCCTGAATGCGCTGCCGCAGGGCGCGGCCGTTATCCTCTACGCCGTAATGTTCGCGCTGTTTTTCCGGCTGGCGGCGGAGGCGGCGCGGAAAAGGTTTTATCCGCAGTCGGACGGGACAGTGTTTGGCCTGGTTGCCGTTGCCGGGGCGTTCAATCCGCTGATTATCTGGCTGGCCTCCGTGCCGAATGTCTACAACGAGGCGGCGCTGGCGGGCGCGGCTTTCGCGGCGGGAGGGATATACTTCTTCATCCGCGCGGCGGAAAGGCCGCGTTTGTTCGCCTTGTCCGGGATATTTTTCGCGCTGGCGGCGGCCTCGCGGATAACGCAGGCTCTGGCCGCGCTGCCCTTTCTGGCATACGCGGCGAAAAAAGGCGGTTTCAGGAATATGCTGGCCCCGCTGCTGGCCGCGGCGGCGTCTCTGGCGGTTTACAACTATGCGCGATTTGGCAATCCGCTGGAGTTCGGTGTAAGCTATCAGTACAACGGCACGCATGAATATGTGGCCGCAGGGAAGTTCTTTTCGGCGGAATATATAATTCCCAACGTCAAATGCTGGCTGGCGGGACTGCCGCGGCTGTCGCTGTTTTTCCCCTTTGTAAGCACGGGCGGGTTTTACACGCATGTCAGGGACGGCGCGGCGTTTTCGCTTTTTCTGTGGTGTCCGGCAACCGCGGGGGTTTTTCTGGGCGGCGGGGGGGCGCTGCTGGTTGTTTCCGCCTGCATGGCCGCGCTGCCGGCTGCCGCCAACGTGGCCCTTGTGGCCCGGTATATGGCCGATTTCCTGCCGCCGCTTGCGCTGGCGGGCGGGCTGGGTTTTCTGTCTCTACGGCGGCGGACGGCGATATGGGCGCTGGCGCTGTGCCTGGCCGTATCCGCCATGGTTCTGTCCGGTATGCTGACGGAGGCGCTGCGCGCCAAAAACCCGCCCGCGCATTACTCCCTGTTCGGGGCGGATTATCCCGGCGAACCCCCGCCGCATTGACACCGGGAATTTTTTTTGGTAAAAAGTGAATGGTGATTCACGGTTCGCATTGAAAACAGCCGGGGGGAAGGTTTCAGCGGGCGCGGCGCGCCCGGGCCTTTGCCGGCGCATATAAAGGAGAAACAAAATGAGCAAGAAAACAGTAATCATAACCGGCGGAGCGCGGGGCCTGGGCAAGGCAGGGGCGGAGCGTTTCCTTAAAAGCGGGACGTGGAAAGTGGCCCTTTTTGACATGCAGGCCGACCTGCTGGCCAAAGCCGCCGAGGATCTGGGCGGCAGATACGGCAAGGAGAATGTAACCACCGCCGTCTGCGACGTGACGAATCTGGCGTCTGTCTCCGCGGCGGTCAACAAGGTGATAGCCGAGTTCGGCGGGGTGGACTGCCTCATAAACAACGCCGGCATAACGCGCGACGCCATGTCGTGGAAAATGGAGGAGAAGGATTTTGACGCGGTTGTCGGTGTCAACCTCAAGGGCGCGTTCAACTGCGGCAGAGCCGTCATCAACCACATGCGCGAGAAAAAGGCCGGCAGCATCATCAACACCTCGTCGGTGGTGGGCCTCTACGGCAACGTGGGCCAGACCAATTACGCCGCCACCAAATGGGGCGTCATCGGCATGACCAAGACCTGGGCCAAGGAACTGGGCCGCAGCGGCGTGCGCGTCAACGCGGTGGCTCCCGGCTACACGCTCACCGAGATGGTGCAGACCGTGCCGGAGAAAATTCTGACCTCCATCGCCGAGAAAACCCCGCTTCAGCGCCTCGGCAAGCCCGAAGACATTGCCAACGCCTATTACTTCCTGGCCAACGACGACGCCGCCTTTATAACCGGCGCGGTGCTGGCGGTTGACGGGGGCCTTGTCATCTGATGCCGCAGACCATGCCCGCCGCCACCCGCAAGGGCGAAAACACCAAGGCGCGGCTTACCGCAGCCTGCGCGCGCGAGATCCGCGCGCGCGGGTTCTGCAACGTGTCGGTCTCCGACTTTGCGGCCCGGGCGGAGCTGGCGGTGGGCGGGTTCTACCGGTATTACAAAAGCAAGGAGGACGTGCTGGCGGAGATGGCCGATGTCCTCTCGCGCGACCTGGAGGGCAGGCTTGCCGCGCTGGACGGCGCCGCCGTCCCGGAGCTGCTGCGCGCTTTCTGCGCCTTCGCGCTCAAAAACCGCTGCATGTATCAGGCCCTGCGCGAGGCGGAGTTCTACTGCCCGCCCGCGGCGGCGGTTTTCAACGGACGCTGGCGGCGCGCGGTGGCGCGCGCCGTGGCCGGAACGCGCAGGCCGGAACTGGCGCTTGAAATCGTCTGCGGCGCGCAGTATTTCTGGGCCATGCGCTATCCGGTATGGCAGGGCAAGCCCGCGCCGGAGGACAAGCTGGCGGTTTCCGCCGCGATAATCTCCGGCGGGCTGGCCGCCAAAAAGGTCCTTGCGCTGGAGGAAATGGCCGCCGCCGCTTCGCGCTGGACGGCGCACAAGCCCGCCGCAAAGCCGCAGGACGCGCGCGGGAAGCTGCTGCAAAGCGCGCAGGAACAGTTCGGCAAACGCGGGTTCTATTCGGCCCCGGTGGCGGAGATTTCGCGCAGGGCGGGGCTGTCCGTGGGGTATTTCTACCGCTGTTTCGGCTCCAAGGAAGACGCTTTCAGGCAGACCACGGTCAACCTGCGCCGGACGCTTACCGGCTACACGGCAAGCGCGTGCTCCGGCGCGCAATCCCGGCTGGAGACGGAGCTGCGCTCTCTTTCGGCCTTCTTTGAATTCATCCGGCGCAACCCGCAGGGCTACCGCATACTGCGCGAGGCGGAATTCGTGGACCGCGCCCTGGCCGAGGATTATTACCTGGGCCTCATGCGCGATTACGCCGCTTCCATGCGCCTTACCGCCGCCGGCGAATTCGCCACTGAAGACTACGAGGCCGCCGCCTTCACGCTTATGGGCGCGGGCCATGCGCTGGGGCTTAAATACGGCGGCGTAAAACCGCCGCTGGCGGAAATAGCCGGCGCGCTGTTCAACGGAATCCTAGGAGAATAACATGTTCAAAATCATCGGAACCGGCATGTACCTGCCGGAAAAGCTGGTCACCAACGAGGATCTTTTCGCCAAATTCGGCAGGGACCCGCTGGAAAAGATAATGTCGCGCATAGGGCATGGCGCGCGCTATTACTGCGCCCCCAATCAATGCTCCGCCGACCTGGCTTATGAAGCCGCTAAAAAAGCGCTGGAAGACGCCAAAGTGGACCCGAAGGAGATAGACCTTCAGATAATCTCCACCGACACGCCGTCGCAGCTTTCCCCCGCCACCGGCTCCGAGGTGCAGTACCGGCTGGGCACGGCAAACGCCGGCGTTTTCGACGTCAACTGCGCCTGCGCCGGTTTTGTAACCGCGCTGGATATCGCCGCGCATTATCTGGACGGCAAGCAGTACAAAAAGGCGCTTGTCATCGGCACTTATGCAATGAGCAAATTCCTGGATCCCGACGACGGCATGGCCACCCCGCTTTTCGGCGACGGCGCGGGCGCGATGGTGCTCAGCTACGATGCGGCCAACAAGACGGCCTCCATCCTCAAGGCCGACGGGCAGTACTGGGATTACATGGGAATTTACGGCGGTGGCTCGCGCGAGCCGTTCTCGCAGCAGGTGCTGGATTCAAAAAAGCACACCGTCAAAATCCCCAAGAAATTCCCCGCCACGCTTAACAAAGAGCATTGGCCTCCGCTGTTGCGCGAAACGCTTGCGAAAATGGGCCTCAAGCCCGGCGACGTCAACATGTACATCTTCACCCAGATTCGCAAGGTAACCGTCAACGAGGTCATGGAGGAGTTCAAGCTCCCCATGGACCGCACCCACACGATTATGGAGAAGTGGGGCTACACCGGCTCGGCCTGCGTGCCGATGGCGCTGCATGATGCCATCAAGCAGGGCAAGGTCAAGCGCGGCGACCGCGTGGCGCTTTGCGCCTCCGGCGGCGGCTACTCCATGGCCAGCATGGTGTTTACGTACTAAGAACCAAGCCACTGACGGCGCGGCGCATACCGATGCGCCGCGCCGTTTCATATAATATGTCCCTGATGGCGCGCAAGAAAATATTTCTTTTTGATATCCCGGCAAGCGCGGGCTGCCTTGAGACGGGGACCGAGCTTTCTCCCCGGCATTTCCGGGACAACGGGATAATCCCCGCGCTGCGCGGGGCCGGTTTCGACGTTGCCGACCTCGGCGCGGTTGCCGTTCCCTCCGGGCGCAGGCATAACGAGACGCCCGTCAGAAACTGGCCCATGCCGCGCGCGGCATGGCGGCGCGCGGAAGCCTTCATAAAAAAACTGCCGCGTGGTTGCGGCAGGGGTTTGCTGCTGTGCCTGGGCGGGGATTGCAGCATGATAACCGGCGCTGTTTCCGGCATGATTGGCAGGCTCGGGGCGGACAAAATCCATGTAATCTGCCTTGACGGCGATGCGGACGCGCTTGCGCCGGACCCGGAAACCTGCGTCGGCGCCGCGGCGATGGGGCTGTGGATGCTGACGCATAAATCCGCCTTCTGGCGGGGGAAGCTGCCGCCGGGAAATATCACCGTGATAGGCGCAAAGAAAAAGCCTTCCGCCGTTTCCGGCATTGCCTGCGTTCCGCTTGGCGAATTAAAGTCGCGCGGAATTGCCCGCGCGGCGCGGGCCGCGCTTGCCGCGGTTGCGCCCTGCAGGAAGCTGTTCGTGCATTTTGACGTTGACGTGCTGGCGCGCGATGCCATGCCGGCGGCTTATGCTCCGCGGCGGGCGGGTCTTTCGCTTTGCGAGACGGAGCAAATCCTGAAACTGCTGCTTTCTGACAAAAGGACTGTTTTTCTGGAAATATCCGAGTTTATGCCCGCCAGGGATAAAAGCGGCGCTCATGCCAGGGCAATCATCGCGCTGCTTTGCCGCGCGTTGCGGGGAATCAAGCTATAATACCGGATATGGGAAACGTTGCGTTCCGTTCGGCGGCTGCGGTTGCCGGAATTGCCGCGCTGGCGTTTTCGCTGCCCTGTTTCGGGGAGACGGTGCTGCTGCGCTCCGGCGGGGAAATTTCCGGCAGGATAGTCTCCGCCGACGGCAGATATGTTTCCCTGGCGCGCGGCGGAAAGAAACTTTCCAAAATCAAAACCTCGCAGGTTGACGAAATCTATTTCAGCGGAAGGCCGGAGCCGTCCTCCCCTGCCGTGCCCGCCGCCAGGCCCTCCTCCGTTGCGGAGGCTGCCCGCGCGGCGGAACTGTTTGCGGCGGCGAAAGATTTCTCCGCCAAATGGCCGGACGCGCCCGCCATAGTCCTTGAAGACGGGGAAAACTGGCTTCTCCGCGCGGACGGAACATGGTCCCTGCGCCGCCGCTATGCCGCCCAGATTCTGAAAAGCTCCTCCGCCGGCAGGCTGGCCGAATTCGGCGCCGGCTTCGAGCGCGGGCGAGAGAAACTCGGCATCATCAGGGCTTCCGTGCATCTTCCGGGCGGGAAGACAATCCCGTTCAGCGAGGCCAATCTCCGCGTTGCCGACCCGCAGCCGGAGCAGGGCATTTACGCCGATATGGGCGAGATGTCGTATTCCTTTCCGCTGGTCTCCACCGGGGTCATAGTGGATTACGAATACGAGATTGAGGTTTTCCGCCCCTTCCGCAACGATTTTTTCTTCCCGGGGCGGTCTTTCGCGTCGCCCTATCCCTGCCGCGGCGCCTTCCTGGAAGTTTCCGTGCCGCAGGCCCGCAAGTTTTATTATTCCGCATCCGGGTTTGCCGGAGCGGGCGCGGAGCCGCGCATTCAGGAGGGCGGCGCCGTCCGCCGCTACCGCTGGGAACTCTCCGGCATCGCGCCCGAACCGCAGGAGCCCGCCATGCCGCCGGAGGGGGATTCATCTCCCCGCGTCAAGGGCGCGCTTTTCAACGACTGGGGCCGCATCTGCGACTGGCTGGAGCCGATGTACAGGGAGCGTATCGCCCGCACGCCCGAGCTGGAAAAGCTGGCCCGCGAAGCGGCGCATGGCGCGTTTTCCGATGCCGAGAAAACCGCGGCGGTCTATCACTTCGTGCAGGCCAACGTGCGCTATGTGGGCGTGAAGATGGGAGTGGCCTCCGGCTGGGGCGGCTACTCCGCGCAGGACACCTGGCGGCGCCGCTACGGCTGCTGCATAGACAAGACGCTGCTGATGTGCGCGCTGCTGGAAATTCTGGGGGTGCGCTCCTCCCCTGTGCTGCTGGACACGAATTTGTCTCCCCGGCACGATTTCGCTTTGCCGGACATAGATTTTGAACATGCCATAGTCCGCGCCGGCATCGCGGGAAAAGACGTGTTCCTGGACCCTTCCGGCTATGACAGCCGCTACCCCGCCATGGACGCCATGGATTACGGCGTGGACGGGCTGGACGTGTTCCGGCGCGCCGCAGTCCGCATCCCGGACGCGCCGGCGGAGGACAACTCCAGCCGCTATGATTATTCCGTGGATGTGGACGCCTCCGGCGGAATGCGCGTCAGGTTCCGGGCGGGCTACTCCGGCCCGAGGGAGGCGGAGCTGCGCTCCCTCTACAGGTACAAAACGCAGGAGGAGCGCGGGCGGCTGCTGGCCTCGTGGATAGACGAGTCCATGCCCGGCGCGCAGCTCTCTGAATGGAAGGCCGTGAACGCGGATTCCGTATCGCTTCCCTTCTCGCTGGAGGCGGCTTACTACGGCCCCGCCGCAGCGGGGCGGGCGGGCGCGCTGTCCATAATCTCCCTGCCGGATTTCGAGGTCTATGCCGACGAGACTGCGCTGGATTCCAGAAAACTGGATATCGTCTACTCCGCGCCGTACAGCAAGCGGTACCACTACGAGATAAACCTGCCCGCGGGCGCCGCGATTGTCTCGCTGCCCGGCGCCGCGCGGCTGGAGAACAGGCGCGGGTTTTTTTCGCTTGAATGCGCCGCGCACGGCCCGCGCATAACCTGCGACGGAGAGATGCGCGTGGACTCCCGCATCGTGCCGCGCGGCGAGTATGCCGGGTTCAGGGCGTTCCTGGAAGGCGCGGCGCGCGCCTCCGACGTGAAAATTTTCGCCGCAATGGGGGCGGGACTGTGAAAACCATTGTCCTGCTGCTTGCTTTCTGCTCCTGCGCGCGCGCGGACATAGCCTTCATGTCCGACGGGCGAGAGATAACCGGCAGTTTCGCCGGAATAAGCAAAGGCAGACTGATTCTGCGCGAGGGCGGCAGGCGCAAAAGACTGCCGGTAAATCAGATTGTAAAGCTCAAATTCACAGCGCAGGGCCGCCCCGCCGCCAAAACCGCCGCGGCGCAGGCGCAGCCCGGCTTTTGGCCTTCCGCCGCGGCGCAGGCGCAGGCGCACGGCCTTGGCCGGGAAAATCCGGCCCCCGCCGCCGGGGAGGACCGCGCCGTCCTGCTCTGGGAAACGGTTTACGAGCTTAAGCCGGACATGTCTTCGGTGCGCACGGAGCGGGTGGCGCAGAAAATTTTCTCCGCCTCCGCGCGGGACGCCGCCGCGGACGGGAAGGTTTACTATATTGACGGTTACCAGAGCGCGAAGCTGGACTATGCCTGCTCCTATTCCGGCGGCGCCGCCGCCTGCGCGGACGAGACAACCGTGCAGGACGGTTCGGAGCTGGCGGATTTCGCGGGGTACGATTATCTGCGCAGCGTGAAATTCTCAATGCCGCGGGCGGACGCGGGCGCGGTTACCGACTATCAGGCGCAGGTGAAAACCCCTGAGCATTACAAATCATTTCCGTTTGCCGGCAGCTTCCAGTTCGGGACGGACGCCCCCGCCCGGCTTGTCCGGCTTAAGGTTATAACCCCGCAGAAAGTGTCCCTCAACAGCGCGCTTGTAAACGACGGCGGCGCGGTGAAATTTTCGCAGACAGCCGAAGGCGGCAGGAATATCTACGTCTGGGAGGCGCGGAATCTGCCCGCCGTCCCGCGCGAGGACGACATGCCGCCGGACGCGCGCGCGCTGCCTTGCGTGATGTTTGCCGCCTCCGACACATGGGAGAGCGTGGCGGCTTTCCTCTCCTCGCGCATAGACCGGCTGCTGGCCGGCGATTCCGGGCTTGATTCCGCCGCCGCGGGCATTGCCTCCCAGCCGGACGCTGCGGGCGCGGCCTACGGCTGGGTGATGCGCAACATCCGTTACCAGCCCGTGGAGATGGACGCTGCCCCCGGCGTGCCGCTTCCCGTATCCAGGATTATCAGCCGCGCCGCCGGCAACGCGCTGGACAAGCCTTTCGCGCTTTACGCGCTGCTGCGCAAGGCTGGAGTTTCCGCTTCGCTGGCTTACATGGAATCCCGCGCCGGAGCCCCGTTTTCGCATGACGTGCCGTCAATACGGCAGTTTGCGGCGGTCTGCGTCATAGCGGACTGGAACGGGAAACGCTCTTTTCTGTGCCCGCATGACGACTGGGTGAAGCCGGGCTATATTCCCCAGGATTTTCAGGGCATGAAGGCCTTTGCTGTGCACGGCCCGCTGGCCGGGGAGTTTCTGGACGCGCCGCTGATGCCGCCTGAAGCCGAATGCGAGGATATAGTCTCCGAGGTTGCGCTTTCCACTTCCGGCGCGCTGGCGGCCAGAATGGTTATCCGCCCCTCCGGCGGTTACGAGCAGTCGTGGCGGCAGTGGCGCGGCCTGCGCAAAGAGGAACTGGACGGCGAAATGGCCGGGCTTGCGCGGCAGCTTCATCCGAAAGCGCGGCTTGAGAGCTATGAACTCTCCGATCTGTCGGACCCGGATGCGCCGGTGCGCGCGGCACTGCGTTTTTCGGTGGACGGCTACGCCGCCGTCTCCTCCGGCGGTAGTTACATGGCGCTGCGCGCGCCGGCGGTGTCCAGGCCTTCCGGGGTGTCCGCCGCGCGGAGGAAGTATCCGCTTGATTTCGGCTGCGCGGATTTACAGAAGTATTCGGTGTCGCTGTCCCTGCCGCCGGGCTACGAGATTTATTCGCTGCCGGAGAATATGTCCGCCTCCGCGGCGGGCGCGGAATACTCCGCCTCCTACCAGGCGCGCGGCGGGACTGTTTTATTTTCCGAAACCGCGCTGCGCCGCGTCCCGGAAATAAGCCCCGGCGATTACGGGGCCTACCGCAACCTGAGGCTTCAGCAGGCCCGCTTCACCTCCAAATGGATAGCGCTTAAAAAAACCGGCGCCGCGCCCGCCCCCGCCGCGCCGCCGCGCAGGCCGGAGCCGGAGCCGCCGCGTCAGCCGGCAGGCCGGATGTTCCCTTTCAATTGATATAATCTAGCCATGAGCGAACCTGAGCAGGAAAATCCGCAGTCCGGCGGCAAGATAACCCCCGCGGTCTTTTTTTCCGCCTTGGGGGTTATGTGGCTTGCCGCGTATCTGGCGCATTTCATAACCCGGCTGCCGGAGCGGCAGACCGACGCCGTATTCATGGCGGCGGCGCTTGTTCTGGCGGCTTGCACACTGGCCTATGAGCGTTGATTACAAGGATTATTACAAAACACTCGGCGTGCCGCGCGGCGCCGGGGCCGATGATATAAAATCCGCTTACCGCAAACTCGCGCGCAAGTACCACCCGGATTTGCAGCCCGAATCCCGCAAGGCCGAAATGTCCGAAAAATTCAAGGAAATAAACGAGGCCTACGAGGTTCTTTCCGACGACGGCAAAAAGCGCCTCTACGACCAACTCGGGCCGGAATGGGAGAACAAGCAGCGCGCCTCCGGCCCCCGGCCTCAGCCGGGCCGTCCGGCAGGCGGGTTTTCCGGCGCGGATTTCGGCGGCGGTTTTTACGGCGGCCCCCGGCCCGGCGGCGGGTTTTCCCGGCAGTCCGAAGGGCCGGACATGGCGCAGTTCAGCGATTTTTTCAGAAGCATATTCGGCGGCGCGGACATGGGCGGTTTCGGCGGATTCTCGCAGCCCCGCCGGGAAGAGCCGGCGCTGGAGCTGCCCCTTGCCGACGCGCTGCGCGGCGGCGGGAAAATTCTATCCATCCCCGTGCGGCAGACATGCTCCTACTGCGGCGGGACAGGCAGGCAGGGCCGCGCGCGCTGCCCGCAATGCGGCGGCGCGGGCGCGGTGTCCGCGCAGAAAGAGGTGCGCGTCAATTTCCCCGCCGGAATTGCCGACGGCGCGCGCCTGCGGCTTAAAGGCCAGGGGCCGGACGGGGGGGATTTGTATCTGCGCATCGCCATCGCGCCGGAGCCGGGATTCAAGGCTTCCGGCCCGGACCTGGAAACCGAGGTCCGCGTTATGGCCTGGGACGCCGCCCTCGGCGGCGAGATAACGGTCCCCGCCCCAGACGGCCCCGTGCGCGTCAAAATACCGCCGGGCACCCGCGCCGGAAAAACCCTTAAAATATCCGGCAGGGGATACCCCAAAGGCGGCGGCGCGCGCGGCGATTTGTACGCGCGCGTGGTCATAGACGTGCCGCCCGGCCTCAGCCGCCAGCAGGCGGAGCTTATGTCCCTGCTGCGCGACAGTTTCCGGCAATAGCGCGATAGTTTCCCAAGGAGGGCGCCATGCCCGTTAAAAACAAAACCGCAAAAGACCTTTCATACAGTCGCATAAACGGGCGCGCCGGCCTTGCCGCGGCGGAAGCCGCGCGCATGGAGGAACTGTCCAAAGCCTACATATCTTTTCTCGGCGCGGCGAAAACCGAAAGGCTTGCCCACGACGAGACGGTAAAGCTCCTCTCCGCCGCGGGCTATGCCGACCTGGACCGGCTTATACAATCCGGCGCGGCGCTGAAACCGGGCGACAAAATTTACCGCTCCTGCTGCGGCAAGACGCTGATGGCCGTTTTGATAGGCGAAAAGCCGCTGGAGTCCGGCCTGCGCATAGTGGGCGGCCATACCGACGCCCCCCGGCTGGACATCAAGCAGAACCCGCTTTACGAAAGCGGCGAGCTTGCCCTTCTGGACACGCATTATTACGGCGGCATCAAGAAATACCAGTGGGTCGCGCTGCCGCTGGCGCTGCACGGCGTTTTTGTAAAGCCCGGCGGCAAAAAAATAAACGTCAATATCGGCGATGACGAGAGCGACCCCGTCCTCTACATCTCCGACCTGCTGCCGCATTTGGGGCAGGAGCAGGCCAAGCGCGCGCTGGGCGAAGGCATTTCCGGCGAGGACCTGGATGTTATCGCAGGTTCGGCCTCCTGCGCTGGCAAAAAGCGCAAGGAAAAAATCAAATACCGCGTGCTGGAAATACTGCACGAGAAATACGGCGTCACGGAAGCCGACTTCCTGTCGGCTGAGCTGGAAATAGTCCCCGCCGGCAAACCGCGCGAGGCGGGGCTGGACCGCTCTCTGATAGTCGGCTACGGGCACGACGACAGGATTTGCGTCTACGCGGGCATCCGGGCGCTACTGGATATCGCCAAAACGCCGCAGTATTCCGCCTGCGCGCTGCTCTGCGACAAGGAAGAGGTCGGCTCCACCGGCGCAACCGGCATGGAATCGCTTTTTTTTGAAAACACCGTCGCGGAACTGCTGGCGCTGCAGGGCGCGCATTCGCCGGAGTTTGCCGCCAAGCGGGCGATGAGCCGCTCCCGCATGCTGTCTGCCGACGTCAACGCCGCTTTTGACCCGCTCTATCCCGGCCCGTACGAGAAAAAGAACGCCGCGCTCATAAATCACGGGACCTGCGTCACCAAATTCACCGGCGCGCGCGGCAAGGCCGGCGCCAACGACGCCAACGCGGAATTCCTGGCCGAAATCCGCCGGATTTTTGACGGCGCCAAAGTCGCCTGGCAGGCCGCCGAGCTGGGCAAGGTGGACGCGGGCGGCGGCGGCACCATAGCCGGCATAATGGCGCGTTACGGCATGGAGGTGGTGGACTGCGGCGTGCCGCTTCTGTCCATGCATGCGCCATGGGAAGCCGCCGCGAAGTTTGATTTCTACATGACATACAAGGGCTTCCGCGCGTTTTTCACGGACGCGAAATGAAAATACGCATTATCATAACCGGCGGCACCTTTGACAAGGAATACAACGAGCTTACCGGCGAGCTTTTCTTCCGCCGCACCCATATTGAGGAGATGCTGCGTCTTGGCCGCTGCCGCCTGGACGCGGCGGTCTCGCCGCTGATGATGATAGACAGTCTCTGCATGACCGACGCCCACCGCCGGAAAATACTGGACGCCTGCCTCAAATGCCGCGAGGACCGTATCGTCATCACCCACGGCACGGATACCATGGCGGAAACGGCGCGCCTTCTGGGCCGGAACATCTCCGGCAAGACGGTGGTGCTGACGGGCGCGATGGTGCCCTACAAATTCGGCAGCTCCGACGGGATGTTCAATCTGGGCAGCGCGTTGTCTTTTGCGCAGTCGCTGCCGTACGGCGTGTATATCGCCATGAATGGCAGGCTGTTCCATTCCGACAACGTGAGGAAAAACAAATCCAAAGGCGAGTTCGAGCCTGTCCGGTAATCGCCCCGGAAAAATAGAAATGTCATCCAGACCCGTCTGTGGCTGCTTCCCGATGGCGCGGACGATGGCGCGGTTTCAGTTTCCCGCCTTATAATGGTAAAATGAAATAACTGGAGAGGTGGCCGAGCGGTTGAAGGCGCAGTCCTGGAAAGACTGTAGGGCTCTAAAGGTCCTCGAGGGTTCGAATCCCTCCCTCTCCGTAGCTTTGAAAGAACCCTGCGAAAGCAGGGTTTTTGCTTTCAAAGCTGCCTACGGAGAGGAGCAGGCCAACTGCTTGGCCTGCGCGAGGGATTCGAAAGGCGCAGCGTTGTCCCGGCAGCAGCCGGGACCGCGAGCCGGGGTCGCGAGTTCAAGTTCGCGGCGGCGAACTTGAAACTTGTGACCGAATCCCGTCGTCACGATATCATTAACATCCCCCTCTCCGCCAGTTTACAAAATAATGCCGAACAAAATTATTCGCGCGTGCTCTACAGCACGAAAGGATAATTTTGGGAAGGCAGTATGAATCGATTTTTCGCCGAATTCCGCGGCCAACTGAAATTTTCAGGTTAAAGCGCGGAGGGGGTGGGATTTGGTCACGGGTTCCAAATTTGCCGTCGCAAATTTGGCCCCGCGACCCCGCCTCGCGGCCTCGGCTGCTGCCTCGGCAGCGCTGCGGCTTTCAAATCCCAGCGCGGGCCAAGCAGTTGGCCCGCTCCCCATCCGCTAAAACAGAAATCCCGCTTTCGCGGGATTTCTTAAAGCGCGGAGGGGGTGGGATTTGAACCCACGAGGAGGTTGCCCCCCTACAGGTTTTCGAGACCTGCTGTTTCAACCGCTCACACACCCCTCCATTATGCACTGCGAGTGCGCGGTTAATATTGTACCAAAACAGCCGCTTATGTTCTGCCGCGGCGGGGGCACAGCGCTTGCGCGAACTGGCTAAAAATAGTACTTTGAGAAATCCTGTGGAATACCACAATGCCGGGAGTGCCAAGGGGGGATTTATGAGCGCGGATGATATTTTCCAAAAAGCTAATGTCGCAGCAGCAGTTTTCAGCCAATACAGCCAGGAGCAGGTCGACGCAATTGTCCGAGCCGTCTACAAAGCCGGCTTCGACAACAGGGTGCGCCTTGCTAAAATGGCAGTGGAGGAAACCAAGCTGGGCCGCTGGCAGGACAAGGTCATTAAAAATGTCCTGGCAACCCAAATTGTCTACGAGGATATCAAGGACGACAAAACCGTCGGCATCATATCAGACGACAAGATAACCGGCATTCTGGAAATCGCGCAGCCTATCGGGCCGATACTGGCAATAACGCCGGTTACAAACCCGACCTCCACGGCAATGTTCAAAATCATAATCGCGCTCAAAACACGCAATCCGATAATCATTAGTCCGCACCGCAACGCCGAAAAATGCACCATGGAAGCCGCCCGCGTCTGCTACGAGGCGGCCCTAAGCGCCGACGCGCCGGAAGACTGCATTCAATGGGTAACCCACACCTCGCGCGAGGAAACGCAAAAGCTGATGTCCCATAAATCGCTTGCGCTGATACTTGCCACCGGCGGCAGCGGGCTGGTGCGCGCGGCTTATAGCTCCGGCACGCCCGCCATAGGCGTAGGCTCCGGCAATGTGCCGGTTCTTATAGAAAAATCCGCCGATGCGCAATTTGCCGTGTCCCAGATTCTGGCTTCCAAAACTTTTGACAACGGCACCGTTTGCTGCAGCGAGCAGGCCATAGTGGCGGAGCAGGCCATTGCCGGCGATGTGATAGCCGAATTCAGCAGGCATAAAGCCTATTTTCTTGAGGACGGAGAAATCCCCAAACTGGAAAGAGTGGCATTTGACAGGGAAAAAGGAATAATGAATGCCGCCATCATCGGTAAACCGGCGGGAGAGATATTAAAGCTCGCCGGCTTGAATGCTCCGCCGGACACAAGCGTGATTATCGCCAGGCTCAAAGGTGTCGGGGCAAACCATCCGCTGTCCTCCGAGATTCTGGCGCCGATACTGGCGTTCTACACCGCCCCCTCTTTTGATGACGCGGTCAATCTCTGCATAGAGATTAATTTTCACGGCGGCATGGGCCACACCGCCAGCATGTACTCAAACGATGAGGAGAAAATAAGAAAATTCGCAAATCTCATGAATGCCGGGCGGATACTTATCAACACGCCATCGTCGCAGGGAGGCGTGGGCGGGTTCTATAATACACTGTCCCCGTCCCTGACGCTGGGCTGCGGAACGGGCGGCAAAAACATAACCACCGACAATATCACGGCCAGGCATCTCCTGAATATCCAGCGCATCGCGCGCAGGCGTGTGAATGACACGTTCGCAAGTTTTGACCACGCCAAGTATTACGACGAAAGCTTCAATGCGGAGAGGCTGGAAAAAGAGTATTGCCGGAACAGATAGAAAGGCCAAAACAGATTCAGACAAACGGATGGAAGTGGAGCGGAAAAACCAAGGCTTCAGTTGAAAAACTGAAGCCTTGTTCTGTGTTGGCGATTGTTATGTTTTGCAGAACTTCTGCATGTTTTTGCAAGCTGGCGGAGGGGGTGGGATTTGGTCACGGGTTCCAAATTTGCCGTCGCAAATTTAGCCCCGCGACCCCGCCTCGCGGCCTCGGCTGCTGCCTCGGCAGCGCTGCGGCTTTCAAATCCCAGCGCGGGCCAAGCAGTTGGCCCGCTCCCCATCCGCTAAAACAGAAATCCCGCTTTCGCGGGATTTCTTAAAGCGCGGAGGGGGTGGGATTTGAACCCACGAGGAGGTTGCCCCCCTACAGGTTTTCGAGACCTGCTGTTTCAACCGCTCACACACCCCTCCATTATGCACTGCGAGTGAATATCGCACCAAAACGGACGATTATGTTCTGCCGCTGCTTGCGGCTGCGCGGCGCTTGCGGCTGCCTGCGGGGCTGCCACGGCGGATTCTCTGTGCGGCAAGGCTTACCGCTTCAATCTGCTTGACATATCCGGTGCAGCGGCAGAGATTGCCGTCCAGCGCATGGCGAATCTGCCGCGGCGACGGGTCCGTGTTCTCGTCCAGCAGCGACTTGGCGGAAAGTATCATGCCGGGTATGCAGAAACCGCATTGCACCGCGCCCGTCTCCGCAAATGCCTGCTGAATCGGATGCGGATTGGATGTGCCGCCAAGCCCTTCTATTGTGGTGATATCCCTGCCATGCGCGGCGACGGCGGGAAGCAGGCAGGAGAGCATGGGCCTGCCGTCAATTATCACTGTGCAGGAGCCGCATTCCCCGGTGTCGCAGCCGCGTTTTGCGCCGCGCCAGCCGTTGCGGCGCAGCGCGTCAAGCAGCGTTTCTGAGGGGCGCACGCGCCAGCGGAGGGCCGCTCCGTTGAGATTTAGGTCTATTTCAAAAATTCCGTCGCGGGTCTTAAGCGTCCGCGCGGGAAGCCGCACGGAAACCGCGCTGTTTGCGCCCATGGGTTTTGCAGATTTTTTCATAATGCCTCCGTTACGGCGCGGCGGACCAGCTCCGGGATTATCTCTCTTTTGTATTCCGGCGAGCCGTGCGACGGCGTCAGGCCCTCCACTCCCTCAAGCGACGCGGCGGCGGCCAGCCCGGCTGAGGCTTCCCGCGCGGGCGCGCCTTCCAGCGCGCGCTCCGCGCCGCGCAGCCGCACAACACGCGCCGTCGCTCCGCCAAGAGCCAGCCGGACAGCGCGGAATTTGCCGCCTTTGACCGAAAAAACCGCCGCCAGCAGCGCGTAGCACTCCCAGGAGGAGGCGGTTTTGCCGAATTTGACGAATGCGCCGCGCATGTTTTTCGCCGCGGGCGGAATCAGAAATTCAGTGATAAGCGCGCCGCTGCCCAGCGACTGTGCCAGCGGCCTCTCCGCAAGCGACTGCGCCGGATGCCAGGCCGCCTTGCCTTTGCAAATGACCCGCGCCTTCGCCTCCAGCGCGGCAAACACCGGCGGCAGATGGTTCCACGGCAGCGGCCTTGCCATATTGCCGCCGGCAGTGGCCATGTTGCGTATAAGCTGGCTGGAAACCTCGTCCGAGGCGCGCGCCATAATTCCGCCCGCCCAGGCCGCCGCCTTTGATTTTGCGATATCCGAAAATACCGCCGCCGCGCCGATATGCAGGCCGGCTTTGTCCGCCCGGATGTAATCCAGCCCGGCAAGCCGCAGGCTTACCAGCCGCTCCGTTCCCGGCGGCATGGTTTTGAAGGGCATGGTGCCGCCGGCCAGTATGGCCGTGCTGCGGGAAAGCAATGCTGCGGCGGCTTTTTCCGATTCCGGCAAATGGTATTGGCTGAACATCATCTCACCTCGCTTGGAAAAGCGGATTTGGCAGGTAATGGGGCTTGTCGGGCTTGATTTCTGTCTTCTTAAGCTCCACCTCCTGCACTATCACCGACGGCGCGACTATGGAATACGGCACGCCCTTGTAGTTGTAGTCATAGGCGCCGGCGGTATCCGAGGCTAGCACGATATCGCGCAGCGCGCGGGGGGAAAGCTCGGCCAGCTGGAAGCCGTGGACCGGCTCCTCCCGCCCGTCTTTCACATAGACCCTGTAGGCGCAGAAGACGCCGCGCAAATCGTCCACGCGGCGCAGTATCACGCCGTAATCAAGCTCCAGCTCCCGGCACATCTCAAGAAGGCGCGCTTTCATCCCGCCTGCGGGCGCACAGGAGGAGACGCTCACTATCAGATTCCCCGGCACCGCCTCTGCCCAGGAATAGCGGCTTCTGCCGTGGCCGTTGGAGGCGGCGCGCTCCCTGACGGGGGCGCGGCTGAGCAGCAAATCCGCCAGCTTACCTTTTTTTATAAGCTCCACGCGCTGCGCGGGGACGCCCTCGTCGTCGGCAAGGTAATGCCCGGCCAGAAGCTGGCCGTTCCATTCCCTAAGCGAGGGATCGTCCGTTACGTTTATGGACGGCGCCGCCACCCGCATCCCCAGCTTTCCGGAAAAAGCGCCGGCTTCGGGGTCGCGTTCGCGCTCGGTCCACCAGGCGCGCGGCCTTATCAGGCTGTGCGCCAGTGTTTCCTTGAACAGCTCCCCTGCGGCCTCGCCCTCAAACAGGACGGGGCCTATGTAGGGCGCGGCCGTAGCGGAGCCGGCCAGCGCGGCGGTCTCCGCCGCGAAATTTCCGGCGCGGGCGCGGAAAAAATCCGCCCCCGGCAGCGAGGCCGCATCGTAATAAAAACTCATCCGCTGCGCGATTTTGAAGCCGTCGGCGGACTGGACCTGGGCCGTAAACTCCACGCTGACGTCGTTTGCGGCGGCGGAGCGGTAAAACGCGCCCTCGCTGTTGAGATAGCGGCGCAGCCCGTTGTCCCGCGCGATGTTGACCATCGTCTTGTCCAGAGCGGGATATTTGCGGAATTCGGCGGAGACGGTTCTGGCCAGCTTTTCCAGCTCCGCGCGCCCGCCGGCTGCGGGAGCTTCCGGTTCGGACAGCAGGATACCGGGCGCGGGGGTCAGGTCCGGCAGCGGGTCGGCTATGTTGCGCTTTTCGCGGAAAGCGCGTTTCTGGTCCAGCTTTTCCAGCGCGGTTTTGTAGTTCAGGTCGGTAAGCTGCCAGAGATTATGGCGGGTATTGCCGTAGTTGCAGTCAAGGCTGCTCAGAAACCCCGCGGGCCCCATCTCGTCCGAGGAGCCGTAGAAGTTGGAGTTGTCAAACTCCGGGCTGCCGGCGCGCACCTCCGCCTGGCCGCGCATCTGCATCACGTCGCGGCTTCTGACAAGCGAGCCCAGGCTGGCCGTTATCTCGCACCCGCGCTCCATATGCAGCGCGTAGGAAACGAAATACGGCCCGGGAAAATCGTCCATCCTGAGGCTGGAGAGGGTGCGCGCCATCTCGTCTTTCATGGCGGACATGCACTTGTCGCCGGCGGGGAACTCCGCCGCGCGGACGGGCAGAACGGCAAGCAGCGCGAGCAATGCGGGTTTCACTGCGCCTCCGCGGAAGGCGGCGGGATAAGAGGCGGCCTCTCGTGCATTTTGACCACCTTCTGCACCTCCATCTCCGACACCAGAAGGCTGGGCGACACCGCCGAAACCGGCACCCATCCCGATTCGGCTCCGCAGCTGCCGTTGAATACCGCGGGGTCGTCCGCGGCGGCGGTTATCTTGGTGAAAACGGTAAGCGGCGTGCCTATCAGATCCACGCCGCGCACGGCCTCGTCCGGGCTGCCGTCGGCGTAGACGCGGTAGACCAGTTTCGGTATCACCGTGAACGCCTGCGCGCCGAACACGCTGGTGTTGGTGTTGCCGCCGGCGATGTCCTCAAACACCAGGCCGTAGGGCTTGCCGCGGCGCTTAATCTCCTCTATAAGCATTTCGCGCAGCCGGGGATAGGGCACCGCCGCTTTCGCCGAGACTATGGTGTTGCCCATGCGCGCCACGGCGTCGTATCCCGGCTCGCGGCGGCCGTGTCCGTTGGACTGCGGAAACCCGTTTATAGGCGAGCGGCTCATCAGAAAAGCGCGCAGCACCCCGTTTTCGGCGATTTCCACGCGGCGGGCGCGGACGCCCTCGTCGTCGTAATCGTACCAGCCGCGCAGGGCCAGGCCGTTGAAACGTTTCAGAGTCGGGTCGTCGGCCACGGAAATCAGCGGCGACACTATCTCGCCGCCCACCTTGTCGGCGAAGGTCTTGCCGGAAAATTCGTCCTTCTGGCGCTGCCCTTCCACCCGGTGTCCGAAAATCTCGTGGAAAAACACGGCGGCGGCGCGGTTTCTGAGTATGGCGGGCCCCGAATACGGCTCCGCGACCGGCGCGTCCAACAGGGCCTTGAGCTCCGCGGCGGAGGCCGCTATGTCTGCGATAACGCGCGCTTCGGAGGGGAAATCCTGTTCGGAGAGGCCCTCGTAGCTTTTGTATCGCTCCAGCTCCATCCCGTCGTCGGTGCGGCTGCCGAGGCGGTAGCCCAGCGTGATGTAGACATTGCCCGATGCGATGCGCGAGCCTTCGCTGTTGACATAATACCTGTTCTGCGCCGAGACGGAAAAATTCACATCCGTGGAGTAAATGAACGGATACCTGCGCATCTCGCGGGACAGGCGCTCCAGCCGCGCGCGCCACTGCGGTCTGTCCAATTTCGGGAACTCAACCTCGCGGAAGGATTTTTCCGGCTTCTCCTGCGAGAAATCGGGCGAGCCGTCCTCCTCGTCGGCGGTTACGGCGTGGTTGGTTTTCACCTTGGTGTATTTTTCCTGGGCTTTCTTGAACTCCTCCTCCGTCTGGCGCCAGAGGGAGGCGCGCAGCGCGGTTTCATCATCCTCCAGGGGCGCCAGGAAATGCCTGCCCTCGTCGCCGTGGTCGCCGCTCATGGCGGCCGCACCCTTGACCTGATGAGTATTATCCAGCTCCGGCGAGCCGACGCGCGCGTCTATGTCCAGATACCGCTCGTGCGACATGTCGTCCTGGTTTATGCCGCCCAGCTCGGCGGAAAGGGACCAGCGCCGGTCGTCGGTCATCTGATAGGAAAGGAAATACAGCGGCGCATCCTCCGCCTTGCCGTAGGCGGAAAGAGAGCGGTCCAGCTCCTTTGACATGGCATTGAGAATGTCGCCGCCGCACAATGCGGGCCGGGCCGGCAGTGCCAGCAGGACGGCGCAAAGCAGTTGTTTCATCACAGGGACTCCTTAGCAGCGTCGTTTGCAATGATGCTTAGCGCGCGGCGCGCCAGCACCGCCGCCATCGCCCGCCGGTATTCGGCGGACGAGCGCGCGTCGTCCACGGGCGAGCAGGCGTCCCGCGCGGCCAGCGCGGCGCGCTCTATCATGTCTGCGGAAAGAGGGGCGCCTTCCAGAATTTCCTGGGATTTGGCGGCGCGCAGCGGGCGCGGCCCCGCCGCGCCCAGCATTATGGAGACGCCGCGCGCCAGGCCGTTCTCCAGCCGCAATGTTACGCCTGCGGAGACTTTTGAAATGGCAAAGGAGCGGCGCGCCGCCAGCTTCAGATAAACGCCTTTGTGCGCGGTGTCGGGCAGCTCAAAACCCAGAATGATGTCGCAGCGCGAAAGCGCGGTTTTTTTCGGGCCCAGAACGAGGCTTTCAACCGGGATTTTCCGTATGCCGCCGTCGTTTGCGATGATGGCGGCGGCGTTTTCGGCGCAGAGGGCGCACAACCCGTCCGCCGCAGGCGAGCCGTTGGCGCAGTTGCCGCCCAGAGTGGCCATGTTGCGCAGGGACGGGCAGGCGAATTTGCGGCAGGCCTGCGCCAGCGCGGGCAGCATTTCCCGCGTCAGCGGATGCGCGCCCACATCGGTTATTTTCTCCGCCGCGCCGATGAAAATATGCCCGTCCTGCCGCCGTATGCCGCGTAGCTGCGGAAGGCGGCTTATGTCAACCCACGGGGCCGGCGCGCCGCCGCGCCGGGCCGATATTAGCAAATCGGTTCCGCCGGCAAGCGCCCTGCCGCCGCCGCGCAGAACGCGCAGCGCCTCGGCAAGGGTGTTGGGCAGTATTATGCCGGCGTTGAGCATTTTTTCCTCATCTCCGCGGCAGCTTTTTCAACGGCGCGGAAAATCATCTCGTAGCCGGTGCAGCGGCAGATATTGCCGGAGAGGGCTTCTTTTATCTGGTCGCGGGTCGGGGAGAGGGTTTCGCTTAAAAGCGCGTAGGCGGCCACTATCATGCCCGGCGTGCAGAAACCGCACTGCACCGCGCCCTCTTCCGCGAAGGCACTGGACAGCGGATGCGGGCCGTTCTTGTTTATGCCCTCTATGGTGATAATGCTTGCACCTTCGGCCTGCGCCGCCATGAAAAGGCAGGAATTTACCGCCCTGCCGTTTACAATCACAAGGCATGCGCCGCATTCGCCCTGATTGCAGCCGGTTTTGGTGCCTGTAAGCAGCAGTTCCCCGCGCAGAAATTCGGCAAGGGTGAGGCCGGAATCAATTTCCCGCGACACCGCCGCGCCGTTGACCGCGCAGCCCAGCCTTATTTTTGAAGAGCTTTCCATAATTTCTCCGGCAGCATGGGCAGTTCGCGCAGCCGCGCGCCGCAGGCCGCAAAGACGGCGTTGGCCACGGCTGGCGCGACGGCGATAAGAGGCGCCTCGCCGAAACCCTTGGCGTTATAGGGGCCCTGCTCGTAGCCGCGCTCTATGATGGCGCAATCAAACTCAGGCGTCTGCTCCGCCGAGGGGACCAGATAGTCCGTCATATTCGGGTTCTGCATGACGCCGTCTTTTAACACCAGATTTTCGCAGACGGCGTACCCCATCCCCTGCAACGCGCCGCCCTGCATCTGCCCCTCGGTAAGCTGCGGGTTTACCGCCTTGCCCATGTCGTGGGCGCAGATAAGTTTCTCCACACGGATTTCGCCGGTTTCGCGGTCCACGGAGACTTCCGCCGCGTTGGCGGAATAGGCGTAGATTACATAGGGGACACCCTGTCCGTCCTCGCTGTTATAGGACGTGGGCGGGGCTATGTACCAGCCGTGTTCGGCCATTTTCAGGCGGCGGCCCCAGCATTCGGCGGCGGCCTCCGCAAAAGACACGGCGGCGCCTCCGGCGGAAAAAACGCCGTTTGACGCAGCCATTTCCCCGGCGGGCGCGCCTTTGGCAGACAGCAAATCCCGCGCGGCGGAAAACAGCCGCTCCCGCAGGGGGGAGCAGGCCTCCAGCACGGCGTTGCCGGCCATTAAAGTGGTGCGGCTGGCGACGGTGGGCCCGGAATCCGGGACAAGGGCGGTGTCCACCTCCGAAACGCGCACGGCGCAATACGGGGCGTTTAGCGATTCCGCCGCTATCTGGGCCAGCACGGTCTGCGCGCCCTGCCCCATCTCGGTATTGCCGACGGCGACCTGCGCCGAGCCGTCCTTGAAAACCGTAACCGCCGCGCCGGCCCTGTCCAGATATTTCCCGCCCGCGCCAAGCCCCACGCCGTAATAGCTGACCGAAAACCCCGTCCCGCGCCCGGGTTTGGGCGGGCCGGCGCGCCGGCGCGCCTCAAGCAGCGCCTCCTCCAGCCCGCAGGACTGGGACACCGTCTGGCCGCAGGCGGTTTTATCGCCCGGGCGGAGAATGTTTTTAAGGCGCAGTTCCACCGGGTCCATTCCCAGCTTTGCGGCCAGCTCGTCTATGAGGGATTCTGTCGCGAAGGAAATCTGCGGCTGGCCGAACCCCCTGTAGGCGCCGCATGGAACCTTATTGGTGGCGGCGGCGAAGGTTTCCACCAGGAGGTTGTCCAGGACATAGGGGCCCGTGGCATGTACTGTCCCGCGCCAGAGGACTATAGGCGAAAGCGTGGCGTAAGCCCCGCCGTCCAGCACATACTTCACCCGGCAGGCGGTGATTTTGCCGTCCCTGCGCGCGGCGTAGAGGACTTTCATCCACGCCGGGTGGCGCTTGCTCATGGACAGGAAATCCTCGTCGCGCTCGTATATCAGCTTGACCGGCCTGCCGGTTTTGCGCGCGGCCAGCGCGGCATGCGCGGCCACAAGGGCGGGCACATCCTCCTTGCCGCCGAAGCCGCCGCCCGTTACCCGCTGCACCACGCGTACCATGTTTTGCGGCACGCCCAGAACGCAGGCCACTGCGTCATGCACGTAAAAAGGGCATTGGGTGGAGGTGTATATCGTCATCGCGCCGTTTTCCGGCACGGCCAGCGCGCCCTGCGTTTCCAGATAGACATGCGCCTGGTAATTGGCGGTATAGACCGCCTCAACCACCGCGTCGGCGGAGCGGATGGCCTCTTCCGCATCGCCGCGTTTCACTCGGTAGCTGGAGATGATGTTGTTTTCGCCGTGGACTTTCGGGGCGGACGGCTCCATCGCGGCAAGCGGGTCCGTCACAAACTCCAGCTTGCGGAATGCGACGCGGGTTCTGCGCGCCGCCTCAACCGCGGCATGGCGGGTGTCCGCCACGACGATGGCGAGCGTCTCGCCGCAGAATTTGGCTTCCTTCTCCGGCAGGAAGGGATAATCGTTTTTAACCAGCGGCCACTGGTTTTTGCCCGGGATGTCTTTTGCGGTTATAGAGGCGGCAAAACCGCTTACGGCGGCGGCCTCGGAAAAATCAAGTTCTTCTATAAGGATATGCGGATGCGCGCTGCGCACCGCCGCGGCATAGAGCGTTCCGGCGGGGGCGCAGTCGTCCACATACACCGCCGCGCCGCAGGCTTTGGGCAGGGCGTCCTTGCGAATCTCGCTTTTGCCGACGGTGAAAAGCTCGGTCATCGTTTCACGGGCCGTTTGCCGGCGGGGCGGGCCTCCCGCACGCGCATGTGCGCGCCGGTTCTGCCGTTGGCGATTTTCAATATCTCCGCCAGGACGGAAATGGCTATCTCGCCCGGCGTCTTGCCGCTTATATCCAGCCCTATGGGCGAGAAAACGCGGTTGTCCCTTTCGGGATGAAGGCCTTTGCGGTTGAAGCCGGCGAAAACCTCGCGCACCTTGGAGGCGGAGCCTATCATCCCTATATACGCCGCCTTGGTGGGCAGGGCGCGCAGCAGGCATTGCGCGTCAAAGGCATGTCCGCGCGTAACAATCACTATATAAGTGCGCCCGTCCACCCGGGCGGGGGTTATGGCTTTGTGGGGACGGGCGACCACTATTTCCGCCGCCTCGGGGAAACGCTCCCTGCTGGCGAAATCGGCGCGCTCGTCTGCGACGCTGTAAGGTATCGCGGCGCAGCCGGCCGCCCGGGCGATTTTAAGCGCCACATGCCCGGCTCCCAGAATCAGCAGTTTTATTTTTGCGGAAAAAACCTCTATGTAAACCTCCGCCCTGCCGGAGCATAACATGCCCGCGCCCCCGGGGGTGAGGTCGAAGCTCTCGCGCCGGTTTTCGCCCAGCTTCAGCGCGGCGAGGGCGGATTTTATGCACAAAGCCTCCAGCCTGCCGCCGCCGACGGTTCCGGCGATACCCCCGCCGGGAAAAACAACCATGCGCGAGCCCGCGTCCCGCGGCGTGGAGCCCGCGGAGGAGATAATCGTAACAAGCGCGGCTTCCCGGCCCGCCTCTATGGCCTGGTCCAGCAGCCTGAAAATCCGTTCCGGCTCATTCATCATGTCGGCTCCGTGTCAAAACGGCGTATTGTTCCGGCGTGTCTATGTCGCGTATCACGGATTCCTCGTCTACGTCTACATCTATGACCGAGACGCTGCCGTGATGCGTTACCCAGTGCAGCCCCTTGTCCGGCGGGGCTTCAAAACAGAGCGGCCAGACCCTGGCATCCAGTATTATGGGATGCCCGCGCTTTCCCCTGTGCCTCGGGATTGCGATGCAGCCGGGATTTTGCCGCCAGGCGTCTATCAGCTTCTCATAGACGGCGGAGCTTACCTCCGGCTGGTCCACCAGCGCCATCACCGCCGCGCCGGCGTATACCGGCATGTTGCGCAGCGCCGTTTTCAGCGAGGACAGCTGCCCCTGCTCCGGGTGCGGGTTGACCAGCGCATGGGTGTGTCTGCCCGGCCATTTCCCGCGTATTTCCGCCGCATGCGCGCCCATTACCACGGTTATGCTGTGAACGCCCGCCCCGTGCATGGCGGAGCAGACCGCGTCAAGAAAAGTGCCGCCCCTGTACTCCAGCAGCGCCTTGGGCCGTCCCATGCGCGATGAGGCGCCCGCGGCCAGTATGATGCCGCATATCATGCTACCCTCCGGACACCGGCGGGAACACATGAAGCACGTCCCCGTCTTTCAGTTTTGCCTGCGCCATTTTTCGGTGATCCAGCAGGTCGGAGTTAAGTGTAACGGCGAAATGCGCGCGCAGTACGCCCTCTTCGTCAAGCAGCAGCCTGTCCAGCCCGGGCTTTGCGGCGGCCAGCGCGCCGATTACGTCGGAGGCGCTGCCGCCTTCCAGTATGACGGAAGATTCGCCCAGTCTGTCTTTGAGCGTGGTGTAGAGCTTTACAATAACCTTGGCCATTGAAACACCTGTGCAATTTTACAATATCCGAAGCCCGGCAAGGCTTATTATGGCCGGCCCGACATTATCCGGTCAAACAGGGACTGAAGCTGTGCGGCGGTTTCCGGCGAAGGCCGGGCGGAAGATGTCCGGCCCGGTTTCTTTGCCAGCCGCGCGGCATAGGCCACAATCAGCGGATTTGCGCCGGCGTCCGGCGCGGCGGACAGCGCGTCCAATGCCTGCTCGGTCTGGCCGGAACGCTCCAGCGCGAATGCCCGGAATACCGCCACGCCGGGGCGCATGGGGCTTAACTCGTAAAGCCGGCGGTATGCGTCCGCTGATTTTTTCCAGTCGCGCAGCATCAGCAGCGAATAGCCCAGATTCTGCCAGCCGTTGGCGTCCGCGCCGTTGAGGGCGACCGCCTTTTCCGCCGCGGCCTTCGCGGCCTGCCAGTCGCCGACGCTGCTTGACGCCCAGGATAACTGCATCCACGCCGGACCGTAGAGCGGGGCCAGCCGCGCCGCTTTCGTGAAACAGGCTGTCGCCTCCGGCCATGCGCCCGCCTTGCCCAAAGCCGTGCCGATGTTCACATAGCCGATATGCGCCGCCCCCTCGTTATCGCCGGAGGAGGCCAGCCGCTTCAATTCGTCCGTGTTGTGGGTGAAATACATGGACTGCACCGCCGCGCGCAGGGCGCTGCTGAGCCAGCCGGGACGCATTTTCTCGCTGGCGGAGGCGGCCTCCAGCGCAAGTTGCGGCTGCCCCTGGCGCAGCAGGGAGGGGGCGCGCTCCGCCTCCACTTTCCAACTGTAGGGCGGATTGGAATGTATCTCCAGAAAAGACCATTCATCGCGGCTGGCGTATACATGCCGCGCGGACTGGATGAACCAGAAAAGCCCAACGGCGCAGGCTGCGGCGGCCATCTGGCGTAGATATTGCGGCCTGTCCCTTGCAATCAGGCACAAGCCAATCAGCGCAAGCGCGAAAGAGGATATGGCGCGCGTGGGCATAATCTCGCCGTTCATGGTCAGCGAGGCCGCAATCTCTCCCCCGCAAAGCGCAAACAGCGCAAGCCATACCAAAGCGGTTCTGCGCGGCGCGGACAGGAAAACGGCGGCTGCCGCCGCGGCGGCCCACAGCGCCAGATGCAGCGCGTAAAGCGGGGAGGCGGCCATTCCGCCCATGGCGCGGAAGCTGCCCGTAACGAGTATGCCGAGATACTTTGAATACGCCGCGCCGGCGTATCGCAGCATGGCCCACTGCATCGCGCCCGGATGCGGGGGCCTGTCATGCGCCAGCGCGAAATGCCGCTGCAGCAGATACAATCCGACCGCCGCGCCGCAGGCGGCAAGCGCGATCAATCTGCGCCTGGAAAACCCCTGCCGCGCCGCGACCGTGGCCAGCGCAACGGGAATCAGCACGGCATTCTCGCGGGAAAGGCAGCCCGCGTACACGCAAAGCGCGGACAGAAAACAGTACAGCAGTCCGCTTTCCGCCGCACTGAAGGCAAGCCATGCGCCAGCCGCCGCCGGGATAAGCAGCGTATTGCATGCCGCCACCGGCGAAATGAAACAGAAGCTGTTATAGGGATGCGCCATCAGCAGGGCCGCCGCGCACCATGCCGCAGCAGGCGGCGCGCCCGTGCGCAGCAGCGGCGGCACTATTGAGGCGGCGCATAAAAGCCAGATAATTCCCGCCGCCAGCCTGTAGGGCGCGTCGCTGCCGCAGCTGTAATTTCTGGCGAGTGTGCCCAGCAGCGCGTTTTCCAGCGGACGGTAGTACGCCCCGTCTTCGCCCGTCTCGCGCGACATCAGCAGTTCCGAGTACGGGGCGGAGCTAAGCCAGCCGCACGGGACTTGTATCTTAAGCCCCTCCTCGGCGATAAAAGCGTCGCTGCGGGCCAGCCATATAAGCAGCCCTCCGGCCAGGAAATAAGCTGCCGCCAGCGCCAGCGCGCGTTTCTGTGGTTTTGCGGCGGGAGTCGCGTATTTTTTTCCCATTTTCAGAAGTTTATTAAGTTGCCGTGCGTCCCGGCAACAGAAAAAGTAAAATGAAACTCATGGAAACCGTCTCATCCGGCAGGATAGTGGGCGATTACGACGTGCAGTTCGGCGGCTTTGACAAGCTGATGCCGCACCGCGTGCGCGAGGCGCTGCTTGTGGCCGCGCCTTATGACTCCTTTCTGATTGCGGACGACGACCAGCTTACCGAACTCGTCTTCAGCGAATACCTGGACCTGAACCTGCATTACGCGCCGCGCGTTACCCGCGTCTCCACGCCGGAGGAGGCGCTGGCCAAACTGGACGCGGGCAGGTTTGACCTTGTGATTTATATGTCCAATCCCGGGCAGGAGGCTGGCGATTTCGCGCGCGAGGCGCGCCGCCGCCACCCGGACATGCCGCTTGCGCTTTTATGCTTCAACGCGCCCGACGTGCTGTTTCTGTCGGACGAGGACCGCCGCGCCTTTGACCATGTGTTCCTGTGGCTGGGGGACGCGCGCATTTTCATGTCCATCATAAAGCTGGTGGAGGACAGCCTCAACATAGACCATGACATAGCGCTTTCAAACGTCCAGGCGGTTATACTGATAGAGGATTCGGTGCGTTTCTACTCCTCCTATCTGCCGATAATATATTCCGAGCTGATGAAGCAGACCCAGCGCGTCATGGCCGAGGGCATCAACCTCTCTCACAAAATGCTGCGGATGCGCGCGCGCCCCAAAATACTGCTGGCCACCAATTTTGACGACGCCTGGCGGCTCTACCAGAAATACCGCGGCAATCTGCTGGGGATAATAACGGACGCGCAGTTTTCGCGCGGGGGCCGCAACGACCCGCAGGCCGGCATAGAATTCTGCCGCCGCGTGAAGGCGGAAATACCGGACATGCCGATACTGGTCCAGTCGTCTGACGGGCGCATCTCCGGCGAGGCTGGGCGTGCGGGGGCGTCTTTTCTGGACAAGAATTCGCCCAACATACTAAAGGATTTGCAGTCTTTCATGCTGACCTATTTCGGCTTCGGCGATTTCGTGGCAAGGCTGGCCGGCGGCGACGAGGCGGGCCGCGCCGCCGACCTGCACGGGCTGGTGCGGCTGCTGCGCACCATACCGGACGAAAGCGTGGCCTTCCACGCCAGAAGCAACCATTTCTCCAAATGGCTGATGGCGCGCACCGAGTTTGAAGTCGCCTACCACATCCGCCCGCGCAAGATGAACGATTTCGGCGACATCGGCTCGCTGCGCAGCTATCTCATAAACACAATCCATCAATTCGTGCGCCGGCGGCAGCTGGGCACCGTCGTGCGCTTTGACGAGCGCATCTACGAGCCCGACAGCCCCTTTGTGAAACTGGGCGGCGGCGCGCTGGGCGGCAAGGCGCGGGGGCTGGCTTTCGTGAATTTCCTGATGAGCAAAAGCGACTTCTCGCGCAACTTCCCCGGCATGGTGATGACCGTGCCCGGCACCGTTGCGCTGGCCGCGGATATTTTTGACGCTTTCCTGGAAAACAACGGGCTGCGCCATTTCGCCGGGGGCGGCTATTCCAGCGAGGAGATTTGCTCCGCCTTTGACAATGCCCGCCTGCCCGAACATGCGGAGCGCGCCCTTGCCACCATGCTGGAATCCGCCGGCGGCCCGGTGGCGGTGCGCTCCTCCTCGCTGCTGGAGGATTCGCGCAGCCAGCCTTTTGCGGGGGTTTACAAGACCTACATGCTGGCCAACAACCACCCCGACCCGGCGGCCCGGCTGGCCCAGTTGTGCCGGGCGGTGAAATTCGTCTACGCCTCCACCTACTCCGCCGAGGCGCAGGCATATCTCAGATTCACCACCCACATCCCGGACGAGGAGAAAATGGCGGTGATAGTCCAGTCCGTCGCGGGCCGCAGATACCGGGACGGCAGGTTCTATCCGCTTATCTCCGGCGTGGCGCAGTCTTATAATTATTATCCCGTGCCGCCGCTTAAGGCGGAAGACGGCGTCGCCTACCTGGCGCTGGGCCTGGGAAAGACTATAATGGACGGCTACCGCTCGCTGTGCTTTTCGCCCAGCTATCCGCGCAATCTGCATCAGTTCGCGACGGTGAAGGATTTCCTGGCCAATTCTCAGCGCGATTTCATGGCGGTGGACATGTCCGCCCCGCAGGGCGATTTCGGCTACGATTCGGAGGCGTCCGTCTCGCTTTTCGGGCTGGATGCCGCATACGAGGACGGAGTGCTGGACAAGGTAGGCTCCACCTACTCCTACGAAAACGACGCGGTCTACTCCGGCGCGAACCGCAAAGGCGCAAGGCTTGTAAGTTTTGAGCCGATTCTGAGCGGCGGTCTTTTCCCGCTGGCCGACGCGCTGAAATTCCTCTGCGGCGTGGCCTGCGAGGCGCTGGGCTCCCACGCCGAGATTGAATTTGCCGTCAACGAGCCGGAACGCCCCGGCGAGCCGTTTGAATTCAGCATACTGCAAATGCGGCCCATGCTGGCGCACCAGCACGGCAGAAAGGTGAGTTTTGACGGCATCAGCCCCGCTAAAATCATCTGCCAAAGCCCGCGCGCGCTGGGCAACGGCGTCATCAACGGCGTGGCCGATATAGTCTATGTGAAGCCGGAAACTTTCTCCACCTCAGAGACGCCGCGCATCGCCGCCGAGATAGAGCGCCTAAACGCCGTGCTGCGCAAGGCGGGGCGGCTCTATCTTATAATGGGGCCGGGGAGATGGGGCTCGTCGGACAGGTATCTGGGCATACCGGTTAAATGGAGCCAGATTTCCGCCTCCCGCGCCATTGTGGAGACCGCCGCCGAAAACTTTCATGCCGAGCCGTCGTACGGCACGCATTTTTTTCATAACGTCGCCTCGCTGGGCATCGGATATTTCACCGTCAACCCGCTTAAGGGCGAGGGGACGGTGAACTGGGACTGGCTTGCCCGCCAGCCCGCGCTGGACGAGACTGCCCATATCCGCCACATCCGGCTGGACAAGCCGCTGGACATCCGCGTGGACGGCAGCACCGGCAGGGGAGTGATTTCATTATGACTGTATCCGTCCTTAAAGGCAGCGCCATAGTCTACCGCGTTTTTGACGTGGGAAGCGAAATAAACCTGGCCCGCGCGGCGGAACTGCTGTCGGGCGAAGGCGCCAGCGGCAGGCTGGAACTGGTCTCCGACACGCGCAAGGCGATAGTCATCAGGAACGCGCCGCTTGTGGCCAGCCTGGGCATAGAGCAAATCACCGTCGCGGGGAGGAGTTTCCAGACCTCCGTCTCGGCCAAGATATGGGATTACGGCGTTATCTCGGTGGCGATGGCGCTGCCGCTTGACGGCCCGCTGGAATGGGGCGAACTTGTCAAACTTGCCGCCGCGCTGGAGGAATCAACCGAGATAGAGGCGCGCGCCGCCTCCTGCCGGGGCAGGGTGTCGGCCAAAATCGCGCCGGCCATCATCCAGCCTAACGACTGGAGCACGGTTGAGGATTACGTCACCTGGCTTATAGAAAAATACGACGGCGCGCAAACCCCCGCCGAGCTGCTGCTGAAAGCCGACGTCCCCGCCCTGATTCTCGCCGAGGAGAAAGTGGAGCTTTCCGCCAACAGCCGCGAATCGGCAGCCGAGCATGCGCTTCAGTACAGCAGCCGCGACATGGCGGTGATAGACTGGAACAGCGCATTGCTGATAGAGCCGTCCGGCAGCCGCGAGACGGCGGACGTGATAGAATTCTGCCTCACCCATCTTCTGGAAATGCGCTATTATGACGCGCTGCTGGAACGGAAGCTGGATGTCCTCTACGACTCCATTGGCAAGCGCCCCGGCGGCGGCGTATTCAGCAATTTCTACGCGAATCTTTCAGAGGACGCGGGCCGCCGCTACATGGAGTTCTCTGAATTTCTGGGCCGGGTGGAGAATTCGCTTAAAACCGTCGGCGATTTTTATCTGGCTACGGTGTTCCGCGCCGCCAGCCGGGAGTTCCGTTTTTCGGACTGGCGCCGCAGCGTGGACCGCAAGATGGAGACGCTGGCCAGCATCTCGCATCTTCTGGGCAGCGAGTTCAACACCCGCCGCGCCGTGCTGCTGGAGCTGATAATAATTCTGCTGATAGCGCTGGAGCTTATCCCCTTCCTTAAAATGCTGTTTCAATAGTCCGCTTCCGTCAACAAATAGCATTGCCGGAAAAGCGGGTGATGCCGCGGTAACGCCGGTCATGACTCTGGTTCTGACGCTGCCTGACGCGGGTCAGTCTGACGCCGGTCATTGCCAAAGCAGCCCATTTTGACATAAAATGAGGAGAATTCCCCGGTAGCTCAACGGTGGAGCGATCGGCTGTTAACCGATAGGTTGCTGGTTCGAGTCCAGCCCGGGGAGCCACTCTAGACGCTCAGACAAACTTGAGCCATTTACGGTTAACGCCTCGCCAGTTTCGCGGGGCGTTTTTCCGTTTATAGGCCCCAAATCAGCCGGAGCTTGCGCCAAGGTCGCGTTCAGGTGCATTTTTATCTCTATCTTGCCATCATGTATCACTATCTCCTGAATAAGCGCGCGGAATAGCGCTTTTTGCGCGTCCGGCGGCGCGGTATCCAGATGTTGCATGGCAAAGCGGATATTATCGTGCAAAAACTGTCCGGAATTCGCGGACATCTGTGCCGCGCTCCGCTGGGCATACAATTTTGATAACTTTTCCTCGGCTTCAACGATTTTGGCTTGTAAAGTTGCAGGCAAATTTGACCCGGAAGTTGCAGTGAATTTTGACCCTCCCGAACCCAAAAGTTACCCTGTCTGGGAAAATGCTAATTTCGGACAGGAGGGAGGGGATGATGAGCGTCAAACAT
>JBAZJT010000021.1 GCA_041651175.1 Elusimicrobiales bacterium
TCCATTTCCAGCGTCATGGCTTAGTTTACGAACGACGGAGCGCAAACGGACGATTTCAGCGCGGTTCAGGCTCATCTTGTGTTGGAAACGAGCATTCCTTCAGGCTCATCTTGCATTGGATAATTCTGGGTATCGCCCAAAGGACAGGCATTATGATATTTCCTGCGGAACCACTACTGTGCATGTCATGCCGGAAATAATAACCTACAGCGAATGGCTGTGGGAACCACAGATACTTCCGCTGGATGAGAACCGGGTGCTTGCCGTTTCGGTCAATTACATCCCCGGTTCCGGCGACGAAGAAGTAAGCGGCGATTGCGACCTGGTCAAAATAGACTGCTCCCGCAATGAAACCACGGTTATACACAGGAATATAAACTGCCTCCCCCGGCTGACTTTGTTTGCCCGAAACAACATTGTTACGACGCTGCTTGACGACAAAAGCCTGCTGTTCCTGAACAGTGATTTTACCCGGAAAAAGGGATTTGCCGTTACCGGCTGCAGGGAGTATGGTTCAATAACATGGACGGACGACGGCTCCTTCATTTTCATAGAATGCGACGAATCGCTGTACCAGGTCGGCGCCTATTCCGGCACGGCGGGTGAACCGCGCTGACCGCCCTGTCAGCCGCGCGGGCCGGGTTTTATGATAGAATAACCTTGTTCTCGCTTCCCCCAATATGACGAAGTTGCGCCGTGCCTTCATAGATACCCGCAATGCAAAAGAGCGCGGGCGGTTTCGTCCGCTCCCGTCCCGTTGCGCTGACATGGAGATTTCATGAATTACACGCAGATAGCCGTTTATGCCGTCGCGCTGGGTTTGCTTTCGCCGCCGCTGGGGATTTACATGGCCGCCGCGCTGGAAAATTCCAGCCGGCTTCAGTCCCGGATATTCGGCCCTGCCGAGAGGCTGATATACAGGCTTTGCGGCATTGACGCAGACGAAGCGATGAACTGGAAGGAATATCTGCGCGCCCTGCTGGTTTTCAGCTTTTTCTGCTTCGCGGCGGTGTTTGTGATGCAGCTTTTGCAGGGAAAGCTGCCGCTTAACCCCAACGGGCTGGGGGCGGTTGAGTGGATGTCCGCGCTCAACACCGCAGTCAGCTTCATGACAAACACCAACTGGCAGGGATACGCGGGCGAGACGACGATGAGCCATTTCACCCAGATGGCGGGGCTTGCCGTGCAGAATTTCCTCAGCGCGGCGGCGGGAATTGCGGTGATGGCGGCGATGGTGCGCGGCCTTGCAAAGCGCACGGAAACGCTGGGCAATTTCTGGGGCGATATGACGCGGATTACGGTGCGGCTGCTACTGCCGCTGTCGCTGCTTGCGGCGGGGCTGCTGGTCTGGCAGGGCGTGCCGCAGACTTTCGCGCCCAACGCGCGGGCGGTTACGGTGGAAGGGGCCGCGCAAACCATACCGCTGGGGCCTGCCGCCTCGCAAATCGCCATAAAGCAGATAGGCACCAACGGCGGCGGCTATTACAATGCCAATTCCGCCCATCCGCTTGAAAATCCGACGCCGCTAAGCAATTTCATTGAAATGCTGGCCCTTCTGCTGCTGCCGGCGGCCTGCGTTTTCGCCTACGGCGAAATGGCCGGGAACCGGCGGCACGGCGCGCTGCTGTTTGCGGTGATGCTGGCCTTCTGGGCGGCGGGGCTGGCGGTTTCGCTATGGGCGGAAAGCGGAAATCCGGCGGCATTGGAGGGAAAAGAGGTCCGCTTCGGCATAACCAACAGCGTTATATGGGCCGTGTCCACCACCGCCGCGTCCAACGGCTCGGTGAATGCGATGCACTCCAGCCTCTCGCCGCTGGCGGGCGGAACCGCGCTGTTTAACATAATGCTGGGCGAGGTCGTCTTCGGCGGCGCCGGCTCCGGCATGTACGGAATGCTGCTGTTTGTGCTGCTGACGGTATTTTTATGCGGGCTTATGGTGGGCCGGACGCCGGAATACCTGGGCAGGAAAATAGAGAAAAACGAGATTCTGCTGACCATAATCGGGGTGCTGGCTCCGGGCGCGGCCATACTGGCGGGCGCGGCGCTGTCCTGCGCGGTTCCGGCGGCGCTGGCCAGCCTGTCCTGCGGCGCGCCGCACGGCTTTAGCGAACTGCTCTATGCCTGGACCTCCGCCGCCGGCAACAACGGCAGCGCGTTTGCCGGGCTAAACGCCAACACACCGTTTTTCAACATCGGGCTGGCCGCCGCCATGCTTATAGGCAGGTTCGCGGTTATAATACCGTGCCTTGCCATAGCCGGCGGCATGGGGCTTAAAAAGCAATGCCCCCCCTCCGCCGGGACGCTGCCGACGGACACTCTCACCTTCGGCGCGCTGCTGGGCGCGGTGATACTGATTGTGGGCGGGCTGACTTTTTTCCCGGCGCTGGCCTTAGGTCCGCTGGCGGAACATCTTTTATGAGCAAAACCTTCTGGGATAGGAAGCTGGTCCTGCGCGCGGCGGCGGACGCTTTTGCCAAGCTCAATCCGGCGGTTCAGCTTGGCAATCCGGTGATGTTTGTAACACTCCTCGGCGCCGCTGTGGTGACGTGCTGTGTAATCCTGCGGCTGCCGCATATCCCCGGTTTTGAGCTGCAAATCGCGCTGTGGCTGTGGTTTACGGTGCTGTTTGCCAATTTCGCCGAGGCGCTGGCCGAGGGGCACGGCAAGGCCCGCGCCGAATCGCTGCGCAAATCCCGGGTGGAAATAATCGCCCGCCGGATTGAAAACGGCAGGGAGGAAAAAGTCTCCGCCTCCGCGCTACGCAGGGGCGACACCGTGGTCTGCGAGGCCGGGGACATGATTCCCGGCGACGGCGAAGTGGCCGAAGGCATCGCCACCGTGGACGAATCCGCCATAACCGGAGAATCCGCGCCCGTCATCCGCGAAAGCGGCGGCGACAGAAGCGCGGTTACCGGCGGCACAAGAGTGCTGAGCGACAGAATTGTTGTCCGCATCTCCGCCGACCCCGGGCAGAGCTTCGTGGACCGGATGATAGCCCTTATAGAAAACTCCGCCCGCCAGAAAACGCCCAACGAGACCGCGCTTAACATGGTGCTGGCCGCGCTGACGGTTATTTTCCTGCTGGCGGTGGTTTCGCTGAAGTTTTTCGCGGATTACGCGGCGGCCTCCGCCGGGCAGGATTTGTCCGCCGTGGTAACGGTTCCGGTGCTTGTGTCGCTGCTGGTCTGCCTGATACCCACCACCATAGGCGGGCTTTTAAGCGCCATCGGCATAGCCGGAATGGACCGGATGCTCCAGAAAAACGTGATAGCCAAAAGCGGCCGCGCGGTTGAGGCCGCCGGCGACATAGACGTGCTGCTGCTGGACAAAACCGGCACCATCACCTTCGGCAACAGGATGGCAAGCGCTTTTATCCCCGCGCCGGGGGTAACGGAGCAGGAGCTGGCGCAGGCCGCGCAGCTGGCCTCCCTCTCCGACGAGACGCCGGAGGGCCGCTCCATAACCGCGCTGGCCAAGTCAAAATTCCAGCTGCGCGCGGAGGGGCTGCAGCCCCACGAGGCGAAATTCATCCCCTTTTCCGCCATGACGCAATGCAGCGGAGTGGAGTTGCATAACCCGCCGCGGAAAATACTGAAAGGCTCCATCGCCGCCATCAGGGGACTGTGCGCGTTCCCGCCGGAGCTGGAGGAGCGGCAGGCCGCCATAGCCAATTCCGGCGGCACGCCGCTGGCGGTGGTTGACAACGGCAGGGCGCTGGGGCTTATACACCTCAAAGACGTGGTCAAGGGCGGCATAAAGGAGCGTTTCACGCAATTGCGCAAGATGGGAATCAAAACCATCATGATAACGGGCGACAATCCGCTTACCGCCGCCGCCATCGCAGCCGAGGCCGGGGTAGACGATTTTATGGCGCAGGCCACGCCCGAATCCAAGCTGGCGCGCATACGGCAGGAGCAATCCTCCGGCAGGCTGGTGGCCATGACCGGCGACGGCACCAACGACGCTCCCGCTCTGGCGCAGGCCGACGTGGCCGTAACCATGAACACCGGCACACAGGCCGCGCGCGAAGCCGGCAATATGGTGGATCTGGACAGCAACCCCACCAAACTTATAGAGATAGTGGAAACCGGCAAGCAGCTTCTCATGACGCGCGGCGCGCTGACCACATTCAGCATCGCAAACGACGTTGCCAAGTATTTTGCCATAATCCCGGCGCTGTTTGGCGCGCTGTATGCGGCGGACGGCCACGCCGGGCCGCTGGCGTCGCTTAACATAATGCGGCTGCATTCGCCGCAAAGCGCGGTGCTCAGCGCGGTCATATTCAACGCGCTGATAATAATCGCGCTGATTCCGCTGGCGCTGCGCGGCGTCAAATACGAGGCGGTGGACGCGCAAACCCTGCTGCGGCGCAATGTGCTGGTCTACGGCGCGGGCGGGGTTATCGCGCCGTTTATCGGCATAAAGCTGCTGGATATGGTGATAGGGCTTGTCATATGAAAACAACTCTTGCCGCGCTTAAATTCCTGATTTTAATGACCGTGCTAACCGGGCTTGCCTACCCGCTTGCCGTATGGATGTTCGCGCGAACTTTTTCCGGCGGCGCCGCCTCCGGCGGGCTTATATGGCGCGGCGGGCGGATAATCGGCTCGAAGCTTGTGGCCCAGAATTTCACCGGGCCGGGATATTTCTGGCCGCGCCCCTCGGCGGTTGATTACAACCCCATGCCGTCCGGCGGCAGCAACCGCGCGCCGGGCAGCGCGGCATTGCGGGACGCCGCCAAAGCCCGCAGGGAAAAATTCGGAGCGGACGCCCCGGCGGATTTGATTTTCGCCTCCGGCAGCGGGCTGGACCCGCATATAAGCCCGCAGGCCGCGCTGGCGCAGTGCGCGCGCGTGGCCAAAGCGCGCGGCATTGACGAATCGCGGCTGGCCGCGCTGGCGCTATCCCGCGCCGAAGGCAGCCGTTCCGGCTTTTCCGGCGAACCGAGGGTGAACGTGCTGCTTCTAAACCTCGCGCTGGATGAGTGGCAGGCCGCAACAGCCGGGCATCCTTAAACCGGAGCGCGGCTTTTTGTCCGGCGCGGGGAAATTGATACAATGAACTGATGGAATGGATTTATCAGGCCCCCGTATTGTTTTTTTCAATAATATTCCATGAATTCGCCCACGGCTATATGGCCTTCCGCCGGGGCGACGACACCGCTTATCATTCCGGCAGGCTCACGCTTAACCCGCTGCCGCATATAGACTTCATGGGCACCATAGCGCTGCCCGTGCTTTGCCATTTCGCCGGACTGCCGATGTTCGGCTGGGCCAAGCCGGTGCCGATAAACCCGCTGCGGCTTTATACTCCCAGGACGGATGTGGTCAAGGTGGCGGCGTGCGGCCCGCTGTCAAACCTGCTGCTTGCCGCCGCCTGCGCGGTATTTATGAAACTGGCGCTGCTGGCGCGCGCTTCCCTGGGGCCGGAGATGACGGTTACCATGGTAAAGGCCATGGGTTTCGGCATCACCATAAATATAGTGCTGGCGGTATTCAACCTTATACCGCTTGCTCCGCTGGACGGCTCGCGCATAGTGGCGGGGCTGCTGCCTTACAATATGGCGGCCCGCTACGAAAGCCACGCGCGCTACGCGCCGTTCATACTTATCGCGCTTATTTTCACCGGCGCGATAAAGTATCTGATACTGCCGCCGCTTGTGCTGGCGCTTTTCGTGCTGGCCAAAATGGGGCTTCCAATGCTATGAAGAAAAAACTGGTTTCCGGCATGAGAACCACGGGAAGATTGCATCTCGGCAATTATTTCGGCGCGCTAAAAAACTGGGCGCAGTTGCAGGACGGCTACGACTGCTATTTTTTCACCGCGGACTGGCATGTGCTTACCACAAAGCACGACAACACCGAAAATATCGTCTCCGACACGCGCGAGATGGTCATAGACTGGCTCTGCGCCGGGCTGGACCCGCAAAAAGCCGTTATTTTCCGCCAGTCCGACGTGCCCGAACACGCCGAGCTTGCGCTGCTGCTGGGCATGATAACGCCGGTGGGCTGGCTGCTGCGCTGCCCGACATATAAAGAACAACTCATTGAAATTTTCCAGAAAAAATACGCGGGACAGATGGAGCATCACAAGACCGAAGACGCGTCCAAACTGATGAGCGCGCTGAACCAGTCCGCCGGCATAGGCGGCGACGCGGAGCTTGCGGCAGCCTCCGAGCTGGCCTCTTTCGGTTTTCTGGGCTACCCGGTGCTGCAGGCCGCCGATATTTCGGTGCATGGCGGCGAGGTTGTGCCCGTGGGCCAGGACCAGGTGGCCCATATTGAAATCTCACGCGAGATAGCGCGCAAATTCAACGACTTGTACGGCGCGGTATTGCCGGAGCCGCAGCCGCTGCTAAGCCAGGTTCCGAAGGTGCCGGGGACAGACGGGCGCAAAATGTCCAAATCCTACGGCAATGCCATAGAGATGTGCGAAGCCGCGGATTCGGCGCAGAAAAAAGTTATGGCGATGTTTACCGACCCCGGCAAAAAGCGCGCCAACGACAAGGGCAACCCGGACGGCTGCGTGGTGTTCGCCTTCCACAAAATCTGCAACCCGGATTTCAAAACCCGCGAAGGCGAATGCCGCGAGGGCGCAATCGGCTGCGTCAACTGCAAAAAGCATTTGTTCACATTCATGGAGCAGCAGCTCGCCGGCTTCCGCGAAAAGCGCAAGCCCTACGAATCCGACCCGCAGCTTGCCGATAAAATTCTGGCCGAAGGCGGGAAAAAGGCCCGCGCAAGCGCATCGGAAACCATGAAACTTGTCCGCAAAGCGATGAAACTGGCATGATTCAAACAGAACCGATAAAGGTTGAGATTGATGTTTTTGAAGGCCCGATGGACCTTCTGCTTTACCTGATTCGCAAGAACAATCTGGACATCTACGATATTCCCATCGCCCAGATAACTCACGAGTATCTGGCCTATCTGGATGTGATGCGCGATTTGAACCTGGACATCGCCGGCGATTTTCTGGTGATGGCGGCCACCCTGATGCAGATCAAGGCCAAGACGCTGCTGCCCTCGCAGGCCGACCCCGCAGCCGACGAAGGCCCCGACCCCGCAGCCGAGCTTATCGGCAAAATCACCGAGTATCAGAAATACAGGGAAGCCTCCAAATTCCTGGACGGGCAGTTTGAACAGTTCAAGGATGTCTATTACCGCGGCAGCCCGTTTTTCGCGGAGTCGGAAAAAGTCCTCAGTCTGGAGCTCTTTGAGCTGCTGGATGCCGTCAGGCGCGCCATGGAGCGCGTGGAGGACAGAGGCCCCGCCGGCGCGGTCAACGCCGAGCAGTTCCCCATTGAAACCCGGATGGACAAAATCCTGTCGCTGCTGGCCGCGCGGCCATGGACGCTTATTGACGATATTTTCGCCGGGGAGAATAAGCGCCTCGGCGTCATCACCTGCTTTATGGCGCTGCTGGAGCTTATCAAGCTGCGTAAAATTATAGTCCGCCAGGACGCGCCGCTTGGCGAAATACGGGTATATCTCAGAAACGAGCCGGGCGAGCCGCCCAAGCCGCAAGAGGCCCCCCTGCTTGCCGGAGCGTGATTTATGGAGAAAGAAGAACTCTCAAAAGTGGTTGAAACCCTGCTTTTCATAACCGACCAGCCGCTTGACGTCAAAAAGCTCTGCAAAGCCGCCGAGTCCGGAGAGGGCGACGTGCGCGAGGCCGTGGCCGCCCTCCAGCGCAAATATCTGGACATCGGCAGCGCGGTGCAGGTGCTTGAATCCGGCGGCGGCTGGCAGCTTGCCACCAAGCCCGAATACGGCCGCTGGGTGCGCCGGCTTTTCAACGAGAAGATGACGATGCGGCTCTCCTCCGCCGCGCTGGAGACTTTGGCCATAATCGCCTACCGCCAGCCGCTTACCCGCGCCGAGATTGAAGTCATCCGCGGCGTGGAGGTCATCGCCCCGCTGGAAACCCTTATAACGCGCGGGCTGGTAAAAGCCGTTGGCCGCAAGGAGACCGTGGGCCGCCCGCTGCTTTACGGCACCACCGAGGAATTTCTGCGCATATTCGGCCTCTCCGGCATAGAGGGCCTGCCGAAGCTGGAAGCATTCGCCCCCAAGCCCGGCGAAAATGCCGCCGGCCAGCCGCTGCCGGGCGGCGCGGAGGGCCAGCAGGAGCTTTTCACCGAATCTCCGCCGGCTGATGCGGTTGACGAAGCAGCCGCGCAGGACATGGCAGCCGCCGCAGCGCCGGAGGCAGCGCCGGAGGCCGCGCCGGAAACTGTTCCGGCGGAACAATGCGCCGGGGGGGAGCCTCCCGCGCCCCAGTCATTTGCGGACACCGCCGCCGCTGAACCCGCCGCCGCGAACATCGCGCCGGCAGCAGAAATTCAGCCGGAGAATGCGGAGCAGCCTGCCGCGCCTGAGGCCACCGCGCAACCCGAAAACACGGAGCAGCCCGCCATGCCGGAGGAAACCGCCGCCGCGCCGGAGGAAATCCCCCTGCCGGAAACCGGGATTTCGGACGAAACTCCGCTGGGCGCGGAGGATGAAAAACGCATCACGCCGGAGCCGGGCGCGCCGGAGGCGGGATGACCCCCGAACTCCGCAGAGACCCCATTATAGGACGCTGGGTGATAATCGCCTCCGGGCGGAGGCTGCGCCCGTCGGATTTCAAGCCGGAGGCGGCAGCCTCGGACGACGTTTCCAAATGCCCCTTCTGCCCCGGGCGCGAGGCCGACACCCCCGCCGAAACCTTCGCCTGCGGCCCCGCGCGGCGCAAACCGGGCCAGCCCGGCTGGACTTTGCGCGTGGTGGGCAACAAATTTCCCGCTCTTGACCCGGCGGGCCGTATTCACCGCCACGGCGTCGGCATGTATGACGAGATGGACGGCGCCGGCGCGCACGAGGTCATCATAGAAACCCCGCACCATGTCCGCCATATAGCCGACATGGAGGACTGCGAGGTGGAGGATATTTTCCGCGCCTACCGCCACAGGATGCTGGCCGCCGCGCAGGACAAGCGGCTTCAGTACGCGCTGGTTTTCAAAAATTACGGCCGGGCGGCGGGGGCGACGCTTTCGCATCCGCATTCGCAGCTTATCGCGCTGCCGATGGTGCCCATCCGCGTCCGGCAGGAGATGGACGGCAGCAAGGCCTATCACGATTATAAAGAGCGCTGCGTTTTCTGCGACATCATCCGCGAGGAGCGGCGTTTCGCCGAGCGCATAGTCTGCGAGGACGGCGATTTCATAGCCATGGAGCCCTACGCCAGCCGCTTCCAGTTTGAAACCTGGATTTTGCCAAAGGAGCATTCCGGCCATTACGAGCGCATTTCCGCCGGAGGCATAAAAAACCTCGCCCGGCTGATGAAGACCGTCATGGCCAAGCTGCGCCGGGCCACCGGCGGCGCGCCGTTCAACTGGATGCTGCACACCATGCCGCTGCGCGATCACGAGAACGCGCATTACCACTGGCACATAGAGCTTATGCCCAAAACCGGCACCATCGCCGGCTTTGAATGGGGCAGCGGCTGTTACATAAACTCCCTCCCCCCCGAACTGGCGGCAAAAACCCTTAACGAGACGTAACTGCAAAATGGCATTGAAATTTGTGTTATCTTATGATAGCATATAGGATATAGGGGAGATGGCTCCGATAGCCGATTGGCAGGTTACGTTGTTTCTTGACAAGTTCAAGAAAAGCATGGCAAGGGGTTTTTATCTTGTTCCAAGGGAGAAAAACTTGAAATCTCTTGCGGCCTTGGGTATGCCGGTACAGGAAGCCAAGCGTATCATTGCAGGGCTGACTCCGGCTGATTACTATGCGGGGCCGAAACCGGATAATAAATACCAGAATTGCGATGTGTGGGAATTTGTGGTCATTGTCAGCGGGGAAAAAATATATATAAAGTTAAGCAGCGATCTCAGATGTGGCGGCAAATGTATTTCATTCCATCATGCGGAGCATTAATATGAAAACTTACTGCCCAAATTGCGATAAAATGGTTCCCGCTGTTGAGCATACAAAAGCGGAGAAATTGCCCGTAAAAGGCGATGAAATAGAGATAAAATCCGTATTTCTGCGGTGTCCGGAGTGTTCGGAAAGCATATTTAATGAAAAGCTGGATTCAAAAAATCTGGAACAGGCATTTGCCGGCTACCGCCGGAAACATAAACTTCTGTCTCCGCGGGAAATAAGGGCCATCCGCGAACAATACGGGCTGAGCCAGCGCGCATTCGGCGGCTTGCTGGGATGGGGAGAGATAACCATCCATCGTTATGAAGCGGGCGCTATTCAGGACAGGGCGCACAACGAACTGCTGGAACTTATAAAAATGCCCGAAAACATGTTGTTTATTTATGAGGAAAATAAGGAATTGCTGCCCCAACGTTTAAGGGATGAAATACATATAAAAGTTAACGTCTTGATGGAACGAGCAGCAGTTTCGCGGTTTAATAAGGCGTTTGAATATTACTTGTCGTATGCAAAAACAGCGCAACCCGAATTTACGGGGAATAAAGCTTTTGATTTGAGAAAAACAATCCAGATGATACTCTACATAGTGAACCACCTTAAGGAAACATTCAAAACCAAGATCAACAAGATGTTGTGGTATGCCGACTTTCTGCATTTCAAACGCCACATGATTTCCATCAGCGGCAATGGCTATGTGCATCTGGATTTCGGCCCCGTGCCGAATCATTATGACTTGATACTTTCCAAAATGGTTGAAGACAAATTGTTGCGAAAAGAGGAGCGGAAATTCGGCGAAGCGATAAGTGCGCTGGTTACTCCAAATGCCAGAGAATTCACAGAAACTGAAAAGGAAGCATTGGATTTTGTGATAGGAAAGTTTAAAAACTCAAGTTGCAATGAGATTTCACAGCAATCGCATAACGAATCCCCATACAAAAACACTGCCACAAGAGAAAGAATCTCATACCATCTGGCAAAAAACTTGACAATGAGTTTGCCTTAGCAGGGACAGGGGAAGTCGTGAGAGCGCTTTCGACAGAGGGCGTCAAATATGCCGGCTCCAAGTTGAAATTGCTGCCGCATATTCTGGCATTGGCCGGGAAGACCGGCGCGGGAACCGTGCTGGACGGGTTTTCGGGGACCACGCGGGTTTCGCAGGCTTTCGCCAAAAACGGGTATGGGGTGATTTGCAATGATATTGCCGTCTGGTCCGAAACGTTCGGGCGGTGCTATCTGCAAAACGCCGGGCTGGCGCGGGAGCGCGGGCAGTTGCTGGCCCACCTCAACTCGCTGTCGCCGGAACTGGCGGCAAAATTGCTCAACGAGGCTTGATGAGGGGATGTTCCCCGGGCAATAGCTTTTGCCAAGCAGCGCATCGGATTTTGGCATATCTTGTATAATTGTTGACAACTTGTGGGTATCAGGGGTAAAAAACACAAATTTCGTAAGAATACTTTGGAGGCAGTTATGAAAAGTATGAAAATTGTCAGTGTCCTGAATTTACTGTTAATTTTTGCCGTTGTTAAAGTTCATGCCGATGGTTGTATGATTGCTAGCAAAGGCATGGATTTCCCGGTTGAGACCGACCAATACGCCTATATCAACTACGAGAAGAACAATGAACAACTGATGGTAAGTATCGGAGCCGCGAAAGATTTCACAAAGGGCGTGTGGCTTCTCCCTGTTCCTGCCGTTCCGGAAAAAGTGAAATTGGACATTGTCGAAAATATCCCGGATTTTTTAGGACAGGAAATACATGAAGCGTTGAATTATCGGCTTGAAAGAACGAAAGATTTGGTTTTAGGCTCACAGTTGTATCCGCTGATATTAACACGTCTTAACAGCATATTACCATACAAGGTTTTTGGCAGCGCCGCCGGAAGTTTGGGGAGTCTCGGATCCAAAAACGCCCCAGCGGGTGTGATGGTGCATCAGCAGGTTGAAAAAAACGGTATAGTGACAGAACTTGTCACTGCCCGCGAAGGCGACGGATTATATAACTACTTTTCCGGCAAAGGTTTACCCATAAATCGGGGATTTATCCCTGTGCTGGATGAGTATACAGGCAAGGACTATTCCTTTGTAGTGTCTTGGGTGGATAAGAATGGTGAAAATCTTCCAGTAACAGCGATGGACGTGTTGATGTATCTGAATCGTCAACGCGCAAGTTCCGGAGATTTAGTTAAATTACGCCGAAGGTATGCGGATACCCTGTGGCGGTCGCGTAAATTGTCCGACCAGGATAATGCCGCGCTGTTAGCAGAAGTTGCTAAAATTCCCGGGCTTGTGGACAATGTCAGGAAGCAAATGTGGCAGACACGATCGCCAAGACTGGCAGTGTCTGTGACATTTCCCACCGATAAGCTCTATTATCCACTGAAGCTTACCAGTGTTTACGGCAGTGCTGTTGTTCCGGCAACTATCAAAATTCGGGGTTTTGTTACTCCCGATGTTTTTAAAGACATTGGCCCCTATATCAAGACGCAATACTTTATTGCCGACGATTATAGATTCGAATATGCCAAGCCCATCCCGCATAAGCAGGGTATGTACACCAAAATCAACCTTTCCGCTCCGGGCACATCGTTGACAGATGATCTTTGGATTGAAGATAAAATGCCAGGCAATCTCCGTATTCCGCTGTTTATATTTGAGCACATAATGTTTTCGTCGTGGTTGGCGCTTATTGCCCTCCTGCTTGTGTCGGGTATTTCGGCGCGGCTTATTGTTCCCAATCATGGCTTAAGAAAAAATTGGTTCGCTGAATCTCTTGCCTTGGGGGTTGCCGGATGCTTTTCGCTAGTTGCCGTCGCGGCAACGGCATTGTTTTTATACAAAGAAGATACCGAAAAGGGATTGGAACTGCAAAATGCTTTAGCTTCGCGCGGTTATCAGTGGAAGAGACGATGGGGGCTTTTGTTGAGTTGCGCCAGTCCAGTGACCTTACTGTCCGGTCTTGCATTGGCGCCTTTCATTATTTTGCTGCTTATGTCTTTTAGATTTCCATTGAGTTGGCTGCGACTGTTGATGTCTATTGCGTGTATCGCGATATGTGGGAGCGCTCTGGCATGGATAAAATACCGTGGGTATCGTCCGCTTACCGCAATTTTGTTTGGGGCGATTTTTCCCGCGACCTTGGTTTACTATGATGCAGCGCTTTTCAATGCGCAAAACTTCATGAACGATACCTATATTACCAGTTTCGATATTCAGCCGATGCTGTTTTTGAAACTTTTCTGCGGCTCGTTTGTGTTTTTGTATTTTCTGGAATTTACGGCGCGCAAAACAAATGCGGCGGATAAGTTGAAACACACTGTCGTTTCGCTTCTCGTTGGCATTTTCACCAATATCGCCCTTGCGGCTGGGACAATAATCGTATTCTCCTACATGGCATTCTGTTTTAACGAATATCAGAGTATTCATGTCATCGCAGTGTATTTTCTTGCAAGTCTGGTTTTGGGCTTGTACTTGCCCATGCGCCTGCTGACGTATCGAAGGCCGGAAGACGAAGAATTATTCAAACAGCTTGAGCAGGAGGGGTATTCTCCCATCACATTGCTTAAACGAACAAATTGGCTGAAAGCCGTGGGAGTGTTTACTTTAACTTTCATGTTGCTGGCATTTGGCGCATGGAAGTTGTTGCGGGTTATAATTTGAAGCCTGCGGGAGTTGGCAAGGTTGAATATGCTGCTACCCGGCTAAAAAACCGTGCCGGTTTTATAGGGTAGCAGCAATATCGTTGCTGTTTACAGAAATCGTGATAGAGTCTCTTTCCACTCAGGGCGTCAAATACGCGGGCTCCAAGTTGAAATTGCTGCCGCATATTCTGGCATTGGCGGCAAAAACCGGGGCGGGAACCGTGCTGGACGGGTTTTCGGGGACCACGCGGGTTTCGCAGGCTTTCGCCAAAAACGGGTATGGGGTGATTTGCAATGATATCGCCGTCTGGTCCGAAACGTTCGGGCGGTGCTATTTGCTTAACCGGAAAACCCGCGACGAATATGCGGAATTGTTCGCGCATCTTAACGCGGCCGCGCCTGCGGACGGGTGGTTCAGCGAACATTACGGCGGGGCCGCCGGCGACGGGCGCGCCGCCGGTTCCGACGGGCTGAAAAAACCCTGGCAAATCCATAACACGCGGAAACTGGACGGCATACGGGATGAAATAGAGCGGTTGAAGCTGCCGCCGGTTGACAAGGCCGTCGTTTTGACCGGGCTTATCCTCGCGCTGGACCGGGTGGATAATTCGCTGGGCCATCACGCCGCGTATCTCAAAAACTGGTCCGCGCGCTCTTACGGGCAACTGAAGCTGGAAATTCCGGATTTTTGCGGCGGCGGGCGGGGGCATCAGGTTTTCAGGCGGGATATTTTTGACCTGCTGCCGGAAGTATCCGCCGATTTGGCGTATTTTGACCCGCCCTACGGCTCCAATAACGGGAAAATGCCGCCCTCGCGCGTGCGCTATGCGGCTTATTACCACTTGTGGACGACGGTCTGCCTTAACGACAGACCGGAATTGTTCGGCAAGGCCAAACGGCGGAGCGACAGTTCTGACGTGAAATCGCCCTCCGTTTTTGAGGAGTTCCGGCGCGGCGCGGCGGGCCGCTTCATCGCGGTTGAGGCGATTGAGCGGCTCATACGCGGGGTGAACGCGCAGTGGGTGATTTTATCCTACAGCTCCGGCGGCCGGGCGACCGCGCGTGAACTGGATGAAGTTATGCGCTCCTGCGGCAGGCTGGCCGAGACCGTCCGGCTGGAATACAAACGCAATGTGATGTCCGCGATGAAATGGACCAACGACTGGGCGGCCTCGCCCGGAAATCCGCACGAGGAATTTCTATTTCTGCTGGAAAAACGGTAAACTGTATTTATGAACATAATACTTGCCGCCAGCGAGGTATTCCCTTTCTGCAAAACCGGCGGGCTGGCCGATGTGGCCGGCGCGCTGGCGCAGGTGTTTTCCCGGACAAAAGACAACAGGCTTGTGGTTTTCGTTCCCAAATACCGCAATATAGGCGGCGGGATGTTTTCGCTGAAAGCGGTTCCGGGCAGCTTTTCCGTGCCGATGACGGGGCGGCTGGAAACCGCCTCCCTCCTGCGCGCGGACTGGGGAAAAGCCACCGTTTATTTCGTAGACTGCCCCAAATACTTTGACCGGGCCGAGCTTTACCGCACCAAATACGGCGATTATCAGGATAATGACGAGCGTTTCATATTCTTCTCGCGCGCGGTGCTGGAAGGCGCGAAATTCATAGACTTCAAGCCGGACATAATACACTGCCACGACTGGCAGACGGGCCTGATTCCCGCCTATCTGAAAACGTTGTACCGCATAGACGCGTTTTTCGCCAAGACCGGCTCGCTGTTTACCATACACAACATGGCTTTTCAGGGCTGCTTCCCGCGCGACACGCATTTCCGGGCGGGTTTCGGCTGGATAGACTTCACGCCGGACAAGCTGGAATTCTACGGCGGGATAAATTTCCTTAAATCCGGCATAGTTTTCGGCGACAGGGTCAACACCGTAAGTCCCGGATACGCCGACGAGGTGCGCTTAAAGCCGGAGTTCGGGCGCGGGCTGGAGGGGGTGCTGCGCGCGCGCGGGGCGGATTTTTCCGGCATACTAAACGGCATAGACACCGAAATCTGGGACCCGGAGATGGACGCTTTCATCCCGCGCGGCTATGATTTCCGCTCTTTTTCAAAAGGCAAGGCGGCGGCCAGGACCGCGCTGCGCGCCAGAACCGGCCTTGCCGAGGACAAGGCGCCGCTTGTGGGCATAGTGTCGCGGCTGGAGGGGCAGAAAGGCTCCGACATCATCGCGGCTGTGATGCCCAATTTCGCCGCGCGGGCGCAGTTCGCGCTGCTGGGCTGCGGCGACCCGCATGTCCAGGACACGTTTGCCGCGCTGGAGCGCCAGCATCCCGGCCGCATTTCCTGCTGTTTCGCGCATAACGAGGAGCTGGCCCACATCGTCTACGCCGCCAGCGATATTTTCCTGATGCCCTCGCGCTTTGAGCCGTGCGGCCTCAGCCAGATGATAGCCATGCGCTACGGCGCGCCGCCGGTCGTAACCCGCACCGGCGGGCTGGCCGACACCGTTTCTGATGCCGCGCCGGTTACCGGCTATTTCGCCGCCGACGCGCAGAAGGAAAACGTAACCGCCGCGCTGTCCAAGGCGATATGCGATTTTTCCAACAGGCGTGTCTGGGGCGAGGTGGTCCGCAACGGCATGAAGCGGGATTTCTCGTGGGACTCGTCCGCCGCGCATTACCTGGCCCTGTTCTCAACCATACACAAGCTGCGCAGATAGCGTCCCGGACGACACGGTCGCACGCGCGCAATATTTTCTATAATTGAATGGTGAACGTAGAGGCTAAAGTCGGGATTTTCGCCATTGCCGGCCTGCTGCTGCTGGGGCTGGGCATATTCTCGCTGGGGGATTTTTCCGTGCGGCGGGAGTATCCGCTTTCCGTTGAATTCAGGGACGTCGCCGGCCTGCCGGACAAATCGGTGGTGCGCCTCTCCGGCGTGGACATCGGCAAGGTCAAATCAATAGAGATGGAAGGCGATCATGTGCTGGTCCATCTGGCGGTGCGCGAGGGCGTCAAAATCTGCCGCGACGCGAGATTTCAGATAGGCTCCACCAGCATAATAGGCAGCAAATACCTGCAAATAGACCAGGGGCACGATTCGGCGGGATTTCTGTCTCCGGGCGCGCGCGTCAAGGGCGACAACATACTGCCGCTGGACAGGATGCTGGCCTCCACACTCTCCACCATGCAGCGGCTGATGGACGAGGTGAGCCAGAAAGGCAGGCTGGGCCGCGACCTCTCCAAAACGATGGAGAATCTGCGCGACCTCACCGCCAACATGAACGAGCTTATTTCCACCGTGCAGCCGCGCGTGGAAAGCTCCATGAAAAACATGGAAGACATTTCCGCCAAGCTGGACGGGCTTATAGCCAAGGTGGACTCGCTGGTCAACAAGATAAACACCGGACAGGGCGTGGCCGGCGCGCTTGTCACCGACGAGAAGATGCGCGACGACCTCAAAACCACCATGGCCAATGTAAAAGACGCCAGCGGCCGGGCCAAGGACATCCTTACCAAGGTTACGGACTTCAAGGTGCACTGGAAATACACCAGCCGCTATGAGCCGCAGGCGGCCGCCTCCAGAAGCGATTTCGGCGTGGAAATATCGCCGCGGCTGGGACGGTACTACTATCTGGGCATAGCCAACCTCAGAAACGGCGACGACCAGTCCCCCCGCCCCGATTACGCCGAAAAGAACAAGGTGGAGGCCCAGCTCGGCTGGACGGGCCAGGATTACGATTTCTACGCCGGACTTATACGCGGCGCGGGCGGTTTCGGCATCCGCTACACTCCGTTCGGGCAGACGCCGGCGCTTAAACGGCTCTCCGTCAACGCGGCGGCCTACGATTTCCTGCGCAACCGCACCATCAACGGGCGCGAGTTCAACGCCCCGCAGTACGACCTGGGCACGGAGCTGCATCTAAGCCGCGTCATCTCGCTGGGCGCGGGGGTGGTGGACATCAAGGGAACCGGCAACACTTCGTACTCGCTGAACCTGAAATTTGAAGACAAGGACATCGCCTACCTGCTGGGCCTTGTTACGCTGGGAACGGTGCGCACTTCGGGGGGCAACTGATGAAGCTCAAAACCATGCACCGCTGCCAGAGCTGCGGTTTCGCCTCGCCCAAATGGCTGGGCCAGTGCCCGGACTGCAAGGGCTGGAACACCCTGGTGGAGGAAGTAACCGAAACCGGCAAACCCGGAGCCAAAGAGCGGCGCGCGCTGACCGATTTTTCATCCGAGCTGACCCCGCTGGACAAGGCCCGCGCCGCAGACGAGCCGCGCATAAAAACCGGCATCTCGGAGGTTGACAGGCTGCTGGGCGGAGGGCTGGTCCGGGGGCAGGCCGCGCTGTTGGCGGGCGCGCCCGGCATAGGCAAATCCACGCTGACTTTGCAGCTTGCCGGCGGGCTGGCCCCGGCGATGAAGGTGCTATATGTAAGCGGCGAGGAATCGCTGCATCAGGTGGGCGCGCGCGCGGCGCGGCTGAAGGTGAACTCCAAAGACATTCTGCTTTTGTCGGAAACCGATTTGTCGCGTATAATAGAGGCGTACCGCAAGGTGAAGCCGGGCGCGCTGGTGATAGATTCCATACAGACCGTCTATCATCCGCAGTTCGCGGGCAGCCCCGGCACCGTAAGCCAGGTGCGCGAAAGCGCGGCGGAACTGCTGCGCCTGTGCAAAAGCGACAATGCGCTGCTTGTGCTGCTGGGCCATGTTACCAAAGAAGGCTCCCTCGCCGGACCGCGCGTGCTGGAGCATATAGTGGACACCGTGCTGTATTTTGACTCCGAGCGGCACAACCTGCTGCGCATACTGCGGGCATACAAAAACCGCTTCGGGCCCACGTCGGAAATAGGCATATTTTCCATGTCCGAATCCGGCCTCGGCGCGGTGGAGGACGCCAGCCTGCATTTCTCCTCCGCCGGACGGGACAAGCCGCTTAAGGGCCGCGCATTCTCCGTGGCGATGGAGGGCAGCCGCCCCATCGCGGCGGAGGTGCAGGCGCTGGTGGCCCCGACGCGCTACCCCTTCCCGCGCCGGCTGGCCAGCGGGCTGGACCTCAACCGCTGCCAGCTGCTGCTTGCCGCGCTGGAGCGGCATGTGGGCCTTAGCCTGGAGAACAAGGACGTGTTCCTCTCCGTGGCCGGGGGCATCCGCCTGGACGACCCCGCGCTGGACCTGGCGGTGTGCGCGGCGGTAATCAGCTCCGCCAGAGACACGGTGATAGGCTGGGAGAATGTGTTTGTCGGCGAAGTGGGGATACTGGGCCAGGTTTCCCGCGTGCCGTGGCTGGGCGCGCGGCTGGCGGAGGCGGGCAGGCTGGGATTTAAGACGGCGCATGTCCCGCCTGTCTCCGGCAGTGAAAAGCTGCCGCAGAAGCCTTCCGCCGCGGTAACGGAGGATTTGAGAGAGCTGTTCAACGCGGTCGCCGCCAAGGCGGCCGTAAAAGCGTAGGAGGTTACTCATGCTGGTATGGATTCTAAGGACGGTGGCGCTGCTGGGCTCTTCGGTGCTGGCCTATTACATCATTTCGCCGGACTGGAAGGGCACCATGGTAGGCGCCGCCTGCGGCGCGACGCTTATCATGCTGGAGGTCGCGCTGGAAAGCATAAGCCTGATGTCTTTCATCATCGGCGTGGCCGGCGCGGTCATAGGCCTGGTGATGACAAAGCTGCTGGACGCGCTGGTGCTGCAGATAAGCAATCCCGGGCTGGACGCGATGTGGGGCAAGGTGCATCTGCTCATCCAGTTCCTGTTCATGGTGCTGGGCGCGATACTGGCGCTGCGCAAAACGCCGGAGCTCGACGACCTGGACAAGGACCTGGCCGCCATGGGCAGGCGGCGCGGCAGCGCGTTCAAGCTGCTGGACATAACAGCCATCATAGACGGCAGGATTATAGACATCGCCGACACGCATTTCCTCTCCGGCACGCTGGTGGCGCCCAGATTCGTGGTCAACGAACTGCATTCCATGGCCGAATCCCAGGACCAGATGAAGCGCGCGCGCGGGCGGCGCGGGCTGGACATACTCTCCCGCCTCCAGGAATCAAAGGACATCCCGCTGCGCGTGCTGGACAAGGACATTCCCGACGCCGCCGAGGTAGACTCCAAACTCGTCCGCCTGGCGCGGGAAATGAACGCCCAGATAATCACCACCGAATTCAACATGCACAAGCTGGCCGCGCTGGAGGGCGTTACCGTGCTTAACGTCAACGACCTGTCCACCGCGCTAAAACCCGTGGTGCTGCCGGGCGAGGTGATGTCGCTTTTCATAATGAAAGAGGGCAAGGAGCGCGAGCAGGGCGTCGGCTATCTGGACGACGGCACCATGGTTGTCGTGGAAGAGGGGCGCCGCTGGATAGGCCGCCGCATAGACGCCACCGTCTATTCCATACTGCAAACCTCTTCAGGGCGGATGATATTCGCGCGCGCCAAGTGGGATGCCAAGCAGCAGCAACAGCAGGCCCAGCAGGAGAACGAGGCTCATCAGGCCGCAAGCGAGGTGCGCGCCCAGAATGAACACCGCTAACGACGCTTCCGGCGCGCCGCCGTCCAAAACGGCGCGCTCCGCCGCCGCAAAGCCCGCCGCCGCAAAACGCGGCGGCTGGGCCGCCATAATCGCGGCGGGCGGCTCCGGCGCGCGCATGGGCCGGCCCAAGCAGATGCTGCCGCTGGGCGGCAAGCCGCTTTTGTTCCATAGCATATCGCTGTTTGCGGGAATGCAGGAATTCGGCGAGATAATAGCGGTTACCGCGCCGGAAAACTTTCCCGCCGTGGAACGCGAGTTCGGCCCCGCGGTAAAGCTGGCCGCCGCGGGGGCCACGCGGCTGCAATCGGTCAAAAACGGCTTCGCGCTGGTGCCGCAGAGCGCGGAGGTGGTGGCCGTGCACGACGGCGCGCGCCCGCTGGCATCTGCCGCGCTGGCAAGGGCGGTCTGCGCGGGCGCGCTGCAAAGCGGCGCGGCGGTGGCCGCCGTGCCGGTGAAAGACACCATAAAAATTTCCGAGGACGGCAAAACCGTCCTCTCCACCCCGGACCGCGCGCAGCTGTGGGCCGCGCACACGCCGCAGTGCTACCGCAGGGACGTGCTGGCCGAGATGTTTTCCAGATTTCCCGACGCCGGAGACGTCTCCGACGAATCCCAGCTGGCCGAGCGCGCCGGTTTTGACGTCGCGCTGGTCCCCTCGGCCTACGAAAACATAAAAATCACCACCCCGGACGATATCGCCGTGGCGGAGGCTTTGATGAAAAACGAGCGCTGCTCCGAAATGCCGCGCGTGCGAGTGGGAATGGGCTACGACATGCACCGGCTGGTGGCCGGCAGGCCGCTCATCCTGGGCGGGCTGGCCATAGCGCACGGCAAGGGGCTGCTGGGCCATTCCGACGGCGACGCCGTGCTGCACGCCGTCTGCGACGCGGCGCTGGGCGCCATGGCCGCCGGCGAGATAGGCATTTATTTTCCCCCCACCGACCTGACCATAATGGGCATTTCCAGCAAGGCCATAGCGGAAAAAACGCTGGAGGTGCTTGCCTCCATGAACGCCTCGCTGTCGCAGATAGACGTAACCGTCGTCGCCGAGGAGCCGAAGCTGATGCCCCATTACGGCGCGGTGCGCAAATCCCTTTCCGAAATATTCAGGCTGCCGCTGGAAAGCGTCAGCTTCAAAGCCAAAAGCGCCGAGGGACTGGGCCCCGTAGGCAGGGGCGAGGCGGTGGAATGCCACGCGGTCGCGCTGGTTACTGCGCGCTGACGGCCTGCGCCGTTTTGTGCGGCTGCGCAGGCGCAGGGCCGCGGCCCGCGCCGGCGCAGGCGGCGGAAACTGAGCGGCAGGCGCAGCGCGTCTTTGCGCTGGGCGAAAACCCGTCCGACCGGCAGATAGAGGCTTTCGCCTCCGCGCTCGGCGGCTGCTACAGGCGGGCGATTTTGCTGCATTCCGGCGCGAAATTTTCCTACACCATGTCGCCCGACGGCGCGTCCGTGCCGTTTTCCTCCGCCGTGGTGGGCTGCGCGGCCAGAAGCTCCGCGCGGGACTGCGAGGTTTTCCTGGACTGCGTGGGCGGGAAATACGCCCCGGCCCGGAGGTGAAACATGTTGCTCTACAACACGCTTAGCCGCATGAAAGAGGAATTTTCCGCCCCTTCCGGCGAGGCCCGCATTTACTGCTGCGGCCCCACCGTCTACAATTACGCCCATATCGGCAATTACAGGACCTATATATTTGAGGATATCCTCGTCCGCGCGCTGAACGCGGAAGGCGCCAGGACAAAGCATGTGATGAATGTAACCGACGTGGGCCATCTGGTCTCCGACGCCGACGAAGGCGAGGACAAGATGGAAAAAGGCGCCCGGCGCGAGGGCAAGACCGCCTGGGACATCGCCGCGTTCTATGAAAAAGCGTTTTTTGACGATTTCGCCAAATTCGGCTGCCGCGCGCCGGACATAATCTGCAAGGCCACCGCCCATATCGGAGAGATGACCGCGCTGGTCAAAACCCTTGAGGAAAAAGGCTTCACCTACAAAACCTCCGACGGGATTTATTACGACACCTCCAAATTCCCCGGCTATCACAGGCTGGCCGGCAAAAGCCATATGGACGGCATCAAAAGCGGCGCGCGGGTGGAAGCGGGCGAAAAGCGCAGCCCCACGGATTTCGCGCTCTGGAAATTCTCGCCGCAGGGGCAGACCCGCCAGATGGAATGGGATTCGCCTTGGGGAAAGGGGTTTCCGGGCTGGCACATAGAATGCTCCGCCATGGCGATGAAATATCTGGGAGAAACGTTGGATATCCATTGCGGCGGGGCGGACCATGTGGCGGTGCACCACACCAATGAAATCGCGCAGGCGGAGGCGGCGACGGGAAAGCCGTTCTCGCGCTTCTGGCTGCACGGCGCGTTTTTAAGCCTCAAAAACGCGGAAAAAATGGCCAAATCCTCCGGCGAATTTCTCACCGCCGCCGAGTTGGAAAAGCGCGGCTACGACCCGCTGGCCTACCGCTACCTGTGCCTTAGCGCGCATTACCGCAAGCCGCTGGAATTTTCGTGGGAGGCGCTGGATTTCGCCGCAAAAAGCCTCTCCACCCTGCGCGAAAAAGCCGCCGCGCTGCCGGAGCAATACAAGCACGAGCCGTTGAAGGCCAGAGAGTCTCTTAAAACCTTCATGGAAGCCGTATCGGACGACATGAATATGCCCGCCGCGCTGGCGGTTGTCTGGGAAGCGGTGCGCGGCGGCGTCCCGGACTACGAGAAGGAGCATTTTCTAAAGGAAGCCGACAAAGCGCTGGGCCTGAACCTGTTCGCAAAACCGCCGCAGGCGGAAATCCCGCCGGAGGCGCAGTCCCTCATTGAAAAACGCGACGCCGCCAGAAAAGCCGGAAACTTCAGCGAGGCCGATTCGCTCCGCAGGCAACTGGAGCAAATGGGCGTAACACTAAAGGATACCCCGCAAGGCAGCCGGGCCGTTTTCAAAAAAGCCGCCTGACGCGGTTCCGGCGATTTTATATAATTGGTATAGTGGCGGGCGTTTCAAAGCGTCCGTTGAACAGGAGGTTGCCGACATGAAAATCAGAATTCTAATCCCCGTGATGGCTGCGGCCGCGCTGATGTCCGCCTGCGCGGGCAAATCCGTCAAATCGCTTCCGGCCCAAGCCGACAAGGCCGAAACGGTGGCCTCCCTTCCCGTAGCCGGCGCCGTGCCTGCGGTGCCCGGCGCATCCGAGGCGGACATACAGGAAGCCTCCGTTCCCGAAGGCTCGCTGCGCGGCGGGGATTTCGCCTCCGACCCGTCGCTTGGCACGGTATATTTCGACTACGACCGCTACGCCATATCAGACTCCACACGCGGCACGCTTGAGAAAAACGCCGACGCGCTTAAATCTAAAAAAGGCAATGATATTCTGGTGGAAGGCCATTGCGACGAGCGCGGCACCGTGGAATACAACATCGCCCTGGGCCAGAAGCGCGCCAGGGAAGTGCGGGAGTACTACATCCGCCTGGGCGTGGACGGCGGGAAGGTCGCCACCATCTCCTACGGCGAGGAGCGCCCCGTCTGCCCGGACCATAACGAAACCTGCTGGGCCAAGAACCGCCGCGCCGAAACCAAGCTGCGCGGCGGCAAGACCAGCAGCTGATGCCGCGCCTGCGTTTTGCGGCCTTGTGCGCGGCGTGCGCGCTTTGCTGCGGCTGTCTGGCCACGCAGGAGCATGTGGACGATTTGCGCCGCCAGCTGAACTCGCTCAATTCCGGCCTGTCCGTCATGCAGAAAAACCAGGCGGACCTCAACGCCCGCATGGACACGCTGTCCGGAGATTTGTCCGCGCATTCGGAAAACCTCAAGGATTTTGACAGGCAGCTTTCGCTGGTCTCCTCCAAGCTGGACGATATAAGCGCGATGTTCGCCAGCCGCATGTCGGATCTGGGCAGAACGCTTAAAACCCGCGAGGAGGAAAACGTCAAGCTGGTAAGCGAGGCCAACCGCAAGGCCGACGCCATCGCCGCCGCCATGCTGCCCAGCAAGGTCTACGGCGACGCGTATTCGCTGCTCATCAAGAAAAACTACGACGGCGCGGCGCAGGGGTTTTCGGTATACATAGACAAATTTCCCTCCGGCGAACTGGCCGAAAGCGCGTATTATTATCTGGGCGACGCTTACTGGTCGCTTGAGAAATGGAAGGAATCCGCAGTGGCTTACGCCACCGTGCTGGAAAAATATCCGGCCAGCCAGTTCACGCCTTCGGCGCGGCTGCGGTACGCGCAGTGCCTGCTTAAAATGGGAACAAAAAAGGAAGCCGAGGAATATCTCAACTCCGTAAAACGCGATTTTCCCGGCAGCCCGCAGGCCAGGCTGGCTCAGGATTCCCTGAACGAACTTAAACCCAAACGCAAACCCGCCGCCGCGCCGCACAAGCCCGCGCGCAAGTGAAAATGGACATAATATCCCCGCGCCGCTGTTCAAATTCCGCTTTCGCGGCGAAGGCATGTTTTATCGCGGCGCTGTTTGCGGCCCTGTCCGCAGCCAGCGGGTTCTGCGCCGATGTCTATATCGGCGTAACCGCCGGCGCGGACGCGGGGAAACTAAAACTGGCCATGGCAGCTTTCCAGCCGGAAGTGGCCTCCTCGTCCGCTGATGTGGAGGCGGCTGCGGCTTTTTACGGAATAGTCCGCTCCGATATTCTGCGCTCCCGCTATTTCGCGCTGCCGGAGTCCGAACCTGCCGGCAGGGCCAAATCTTTCAAAAAAGAGCTGGATGCCTGGAAAAAGACCGGGGCGCAGTATCTGATGACGGCCTCCGCCGCGCACGCCGCGGACCTGTGGACGCTGTCCGGCAAGGTATACGACCTTGGCACCGGCGACGCCGTGGTGGAAAAATATTACAAAGGCCAGCAGCCCGCCATGCGGCGCATCGCGCATATGTTCTCGGACGAGACCGTCTGGCGGCTTACCGGCAAAAAGGGCATAGCCGCCACGCGCATAGCGTTTTCAAACGACAGCTCCCGGAACAAGGAAATTTATATCGTGGATTATGACGGCGAGAATATACTGAAACTTACCCAGGACAAGAGCATTTCGCTTTTTCCGCGCTGGTCGCCGGACGGAATGAAAATCTACTACACCACCTACCGCTACGGCAACCCGGACGCTTTTGTGATAGACCTTAAAGAGCGGCGCATAAACCCCGTCTGCATGATGCAGGGCCTAAACATCCCCGGGGCAGTTTCCCCCGACGGGGAAAAGCTGGTCATAACCCTTTCGCGCGGCGTGAACCCGCACATCTACGAGATGAACCTCTCCAGCAGGGAGCTAAAACGGCTCACCACGCGCGCATCCGCCGTTGACAGTTCCGCCTCCTATTCGCCCGACGGGAAATTCATAACTTATATCTCGGACCGCGCCGGCAATCCGCAGGTTTACATGATGGAGCTGGCCACCGGCAAGACCCAGCGGCTTACGCGGCTGAACTGGTGCGACACGCCGCGCTGGTCCCCTTCCGGCGAGTGGATAGCTTTCGCCGGACGCGCCGCCTCTGCGGACAATATGGATATTTTCCTTACAGACATAACCGGCGCGCAACTGCGCAACCTGACAGGCGGCTCCGGCACGAACGAGGACCCCTCCTGGTCGCCCGACGGCAGGTTTCTGTCTTTTACCTCCACGCGGGACGGCGGAACGCGCCGCATATACGTAATGGACGCAGACGGCAGCGCGCCGCATCGTATAACCGATATCCCCGGAAATTCCTACACCCCCGCCTGGAGCCCGAACTGAACTGCGCCGGCCAGCCGCAATTTCCCGGGAATTTTATTTCAGAAAAAAACCAAGCGCCATGGTAGCGAGAACCAACGCTGCGGCAACTGCGAAACGACGCTCTCCGGCGCGGGCATAACCGAAGCATAGCATCGCCAGCCGCACCGCAGGCGTGGCGGTCAGCATTACTATGCCGCACAATATGACAAGCCGTCCGGTTTTCCCGCCCGAGAGCAGTCCGGCGGTCATTACGGCCGCGCTGGACCATACTCCCCAGAGCAATACCCGGTGTACCAGCGTTTGCACCTGCTTTTCGTTCATAAATACGCCAGCATTTTTATTGCGGCTGCCAGCACCAGCGCTGAAAAAGCGATTTGCAGCTTTTCCGATTTGCCCCTGTGCAGCAGCCGCATCCCCAGAGCGGAGCCTCCCAGCACCCCTATCACCAGCGGCGCGGTGATTTCCGGCGGCACCAGGCCTCGTCGTAAAAACACCGCCGCGCTTGAAGCCGCCGTTACGCCCAGCATGAAATTGCTGGTGGCGGCCGCGGCTTTGAGCGGCACGCCGCAGACAATATTCATCAGCGGAACCTGTATAATTCCGCCGCCTATCCCCAAAAGCCCGGACACGGCCCCCGCCAGCACCGACACCGCCGCAGCGGCGGGCAGCCGCTTTACGCCGTAGCTCACCATCCGCCCGGAGGCGGCGTCCTCGTATTGGCCTCCCAGCGCGCCGGAGGCGGCATCGCGGGGCGGAACCCGCTCCGCGCCGCTTTTCAGCGCGGCAAGGCCCCGTTTAAGCATCGAGGCGGACATAGCAAGCAGAAAAAACGAAAAGACCAGCTTCAGCGCGCGCTCCGGCATGAAGGCGGACACATACGCCCCGCCCAGCGCGCCCGCCGCGGTGGAAATTTCCAGCGAAAGCCCCAGCCGCATATTGGCCAGCCCGCGCTCCACATTGACCGCCGCCGCCGCGCTGGATACGGCTATTATCGTTATAAGAGACGAGGCGACCGCGCAATGGATGGGCTGCCCGAAATATATCACAAGAGCCGGCACTATGAATATGCCGCCGCCTATACCGAAAGCTGCGCCCAGCGCGCCCACCGCCGCGCCCAGCGCCGCCAGCGCCGCAATTTCCATGTTTCAATGATACAACAAAAAAAAGACGGGGCGTTTTCACGCCCCGTCCCGACATCTGGCAGCCGGAAGTGCTATTTCGGGTCCGGCAGCCCTATAAGCCCCGGCCATTCCTTGCGCGAGCGGTCCAGGAACGCCTCCTGCCTTTTTATCTTGCAGGACACGCACTCCGCGCCCGCCGACATGCGCCATGTGGCCTGCTCGCCCACATTGCTGGGCATGTTGCCGGAACAGTCGCCCGCCGCATGGCTTTTTAGATTGCTGCCCACGCTCTTTAACAGCGGAGATTCCGAGGGGAGATTGTACTTGGCGCGACGCACCAGCCCTGTCAGATTATTGGGTTTTTTAAGCTCGCCCTTGTCCTGGGCGTCCACGCGGGCCGGGCCGTTCTTGCCCCAGTACTTGACCTCCGCATCCTCGCTTTTTTTGCCTCCGGCCAGCTTGTAAAGCTGCTTGGCCAGCCCCTCGTCGCCCGCGGCGGCCCTGAGGTCGGTTGCGCCGGAATAGTAGAAAGCGGAGTCTCCGCCTCCGCCACCCTCTCCGCCGCCGCTGTCGCCATCCTTGCTGCCGGGCTCGCCGAAAGTCTTGATGGCCTTTTCCATTTTCTCGGCAAGCTGTTTGGCTTCGCTCTTGCTCATCCCGGCCTGGAATTTGGTCTGCAATTCCTGGGCGGTTTCCTTTGCCTTGCTTATGCCCTTGTCCGCCTTGCCTGAGATGTTTTCCCCGATGGATTTCAACTGCTCCTTGGCCTTGTTCTCGCGGGAGATGATGTCGGAGTACTGCTTTGAGCCCTCATTGATGGCTTTTATGCCCTTGGAAGTATCGTCCGGCGTGTCTCCCATTCCTTTCATCACGTTGTACTGGCCGCAACCATAGGCGTTGGGCCGCTCTGAGCAGAGCGAATCCATAGTGTTGTAAGAGCCGCTCTGCATGGAATTGGCGGATTCCGCCTCCTCGGCCTTGCTCTTGGCTTCGTCGGAGTACTTCTTGTAGTCGTCCGGTTTGAACTTGTCGGCCATGCCGCTTGCGTTCTTGGCCATTTTCTTTACGGCCTCATAGGAAGACGCAAGCTTTCCCGCCATGCCGCCCTTGCCGCTGTCGCCCACCACGGACTTGCGCACTTTATTGCATTTTTCCGCGGCGTCCTGGGACAGCTTGTCGTCCTCTCCGCCACCGCCACCACCACTATCACCACCGCCACCGCCGCCACCTCCGCCACCACCTTCGCCGCCGCCCTTGTCTATGCACTGTTTGCACTCCGGCATACCAGACTTGGCGGACTGATAGTCCTGTTTGTAGGTGTCCATCTTCTCGTCAATCTTGCCTTCCTTGTAGACCTGGTCCGTGGCCGGAGAACCGCCGCCTCCTCCTTCTCCTCCGCCTGCCGCAGCCCTCCAGTCGGTATCCCGCAGGGAGGAGCAACTGTCTATCATATTGCCGCAGCGCTTTATATTCAGCGAGGCGACATAGTATTCCCGCGCATACGGGCCCATCCAGCGCGGCAGCGCGCTGCTGGTATCGCTGCCGGGGCCGTTGCTGACGGAGGAACTGCCGTCGTCGTAATACGGGTCCCCCGCGCCGGAGTACTGGTCCTTGGAGCCGCTGCCGCTTTCATCGCTGCTGCCGCTTCCGCCTCCGCCGCCGCTGCTGCCTACCACTTCAAGCTTGCACTGCGCGCTGTTGACGTATTTTTTCCATTCGTCGCCTTCGGTGGGTTTCAGGAGAAGCGAGCCGTCCGCCGACTGGCAGCCGGAGGTTACCCTGACGCACTTGCACTGGTATTTTTTCGGGGCCGATGCGCCGCTGGTGGCTTTGCCGCTGCCGCCGCTGTCGCCTCCTCCGCCGCCCCCGCCGCCCCCGCCGCCTCCGCCGTCCATTGAAGCCGCGCTTTTGCCGCCACTGCTGCCATCGTCTCCGCCGCCATCGTCGCCGCCTCCCCCTCCTCCTCCGCTGCCTCCGGAGAGGCCTTTCAGCGCGCTGCTTATAAGGCCGCTTGTAACCTGCGTCGCTATCTGCTGCGGCAGCTTGTGCTGCCAGAAGTCCTCGTTGGATATGGCGTTCTGCATGCGCATCTGGGCGGCCTGCTCCGGCATTTTATGCTGCCAGAAATCCTCGTCCGCCAAGGCGTTGGTCAGCCGCGTCTGGTAGGCGAGCCGCCTCATCTGCTCCTCAAAGGACATCGGCTTGGGGGAAATAGTCTGCGTGCCCTTGGTGGTATTGCCGGCGGGCATTTTATTCTGCTCGCCCTGAGGCAGGCTGGTGGGATTGCCGCGGAAATCGCTGCCGCCGCCGGGCTGCATGAATGTCTTGTAAGCCGCCTCCAGCGCCGGAGCATTGCTGGCGCTGCCCGCGCCGAACGGGTTAAGCCATGCGCCGTTGCCGGCTGCCGGATTGCTGGCCCGCCCGCCTGAGCCGCCGCCGGAGCCAAATCCCCCGCCCGCGAACAAACCGGAGCCGGACTGCCGGCTGCCGAAACTGCGTCCGCCGCCCGGAGCCGCGCTTCCTCCCCTGGAGGGACCGAAACCGCCGCCTCCGCCCGCAGTCGCAGTGCCCACTCCGGGTGAGGCGCCGATGGCACGCCCCGTTCCGTAGCCGCCGCCTGGGCTGCCGCCCGCCGTAGTTGCCACGGCGCCCTGCGCCACTGCCGGGGCCGCGCCTCCGCGCGACGGGCCGAAACCGCCGCCCATGCCGGTGACGGCTGGGCTGCCGCCCGCGGGCGCGCCCGCGCTGCGGGATGGGCCGAAACCACCGCCTCCGCCTGCCGCGGCGGTACCGCCGCCCGGGGCAAATCCAACTGACGGACCCGTGCCGTAGCCGCCGCCGGCTATTCCGCCTGCCGCAGTGCCGCCGCCCGGAGCCGCGCCCGCGCGCGGCGGGCCGAAGCCCGGCGCTCCGCCGCGTGAGGGGCCGTAGCCGGGAGCGTTGCCTTCGCCCGAACTGGTTGTGGCCGGAGCCGCTCCGCCGCTGCGCGAGGGACCGAAACCGCCGCCTCCGCCCGCATTTGCCGCCCCCGCGCCGGAATTATATCCCGCCTGGCTTGCGCCGGGCAGAGAGGAGCCCGCGCCGCGCGCTCCTCCCGCAAAACCCGTGGCTGCCGCGCCGCCTGCGCCGCCTGCTCCCGCACCGCGCGCGGGGCCGTAAGCTCCGCCCGCGCCGGAAGAACCGGCGCCGAAACTGCCCGCCCCCGCCGGAGCGGGGCTGAACGCGCCCAGAGCCGCCTTGTCCAGCGAGCGGCCCGCGCCCTGCGCGTTGAGGTATTTGGCCATATTGTCCGACTTGGCCTTGATATTCTCGTAGTTTCCGGTGAAACCTGACGGACTGCTGCCCGCAACGCCGCCGTAGCCGTTCATGGCCACCGGATTGACAAAAGGCCTGCCAGCGGGCGCGGCGGAGCCTTTGCCGGCCGCCTGCAATATGCCAAGTCCCGACATCGAGCCAGCGCTGGCCGAGCGCATCCCGCTGGCCGCCGCTATGCCCCGTATGGCGGCGCGTATCTTGGGAATGACGCTGTTGGGCAGATTGTTAGAGGCGTTGTCCGCGCCGTGGCTTACCGGGCTTGGACGCGGGCTTTCCTTGACGTCGTTGTTGAGCGGAGGAGGCGGCGTCGTGGGAGCGGCACGCTCCGAGTCGGTGATAATCAGCGAGGAGGGGTCCCTTGCGCTCAGCGGGGTGATGACATCCGTCGCCCCGGAAGGCCCGCCCGGCGAGAAACCGCCGCCGATACCAGGTTCAAAGAAATCCGGCGCCTTGTGACGGTTGCCGAAACCGCGGCTGCGCTCCAGAGGATTTTCCTCCGGCGCCAGCATGTTGTTTGTGGCTATCGGGATAACCAGCACAAGCAGCAGCGCGGCTGCCACATAGGCCATGTCCTTTCTGGACTTGGAGAAATTCTTAAGCCGCGCCAGAAGGCCCAGATTGGCCGAACTGCTGGTCGTGCGCATTTTCGGCAGCCTGGAAAGTATGGCCACGGCCTTGCGCGTGGTCTTTTTCTTGCCGCCGGTTGTTCCGCCCATTGTAAGCGGGGGAAGTTCCCCTGTTTTGTCCGTGTCGCTCATAACCGCCTCCGCAACCGCGCGATTTCGCCCATCGTAATAAAGCCGTACCGCCGCACTGCCAATTATGCGGTCCCGCCGTAATATACAGCATGAATTGCGTTTTGTCAAGGGCCCTCTGGTCCCTTGGAACGATTGGGAGAGCCAAGGCAAAAAAACGCGAAACGATGCCGGACAAGATCATCCGCATTTTACCAGAACGGAAAGCGGCGCAAAAGAGCCGGATTTTTTGTAGAATTCCTGACAGCTAGCATCCGGAAAGCCTTTCGGATGACATGGAGATGACTATGAAACCGGGGATTGCAGTGATTGTATTGTTGAGCAACGCATTGTTCATGTCCGCCTGCGCAGAGCCTGCCGTTCAAAACGGCGCGCTTGCCACGATAGCGGAGGCCGCTCCTCCGGAAACGGCAAAGCCGGAACATGCCGCTCCCGCGGCAGATCCAGTGTCGCCGGAACAATCCCCCGCTTCCGCCGGAGCGCCCGCTTATTCCGCCGCTCTGTCCGCCGATGCCGGAACAAAGACGGCAAAGACGGAAACTGCCCCGCCGTCCGGCCAGCCGGAAAATGCGCCTGCGGCTGATGTGAAAATTTCCTCTCCCGCGGCGCAGCCGGAGGCCGGCGCGCCGTCCGCAGTCCCCGCCGCGGACAATACCGTAGCCGTTTCATCCGTTCCTCCGCAGCCTGCCGCCGAGGCCGCCTGCCCGCCGGTGGCGGAACTGGCCGCCAAAGCGGCCGCCGCCGACGCGGAAAACGACTTTTTCCCAGCCTATAATTTCATGAAGAAAGGCATTGAATGCGGCTATCCGTCATCGCCGGATTTCCGCTACGGTTCCGCCGCGCGCTATGCGGTCATGCTGGGCAAATACAGGGAGGCCGTGCGCCTGGCCGAGCAGGACGGCAAGGCCCTTGGGGCGCGCGCGCTGTCGGAGTATTTCAAGGGGGACCTGCGCTCCGCCGCAGCCAGCGCGCGGGAAGCGCTTAAAAACGAACCGTCCAACATACAGGCTCTCATAACGCTCGGTCTGGCAAAAGCGGACGTGGGAGAGACGGAAGCCGCGCTCGCCATTCTGCCCAATGACGGCAAGTTCGGCACCATGTCGCGCGCTTACGCGCTGGCCTGCGCGGGCAAAACATATCCCGCGGTGGATGCCTATTCCGGGGTGGATATAGTCATACGCTCGCTTGAATACCCCCCGGTGGAGGAAATAAAAAGCCGCATCGCGAAAATGACAGACAAGGACCGCGCCGATGCCGCCTCCGATGCCGTCAAGCTGGAGGAGAAGAAAAATTACCGCGGCGTGCTTCTGACTCTGGCCCTGCTTTCGCGGATGCCGGCTCTGTCGTCGGAAGAGCTGCGCGCCCGCAACGCGATGTTTGACTTCGCGCGCAAACATCCGGAGGCCGCGCCGCTTTCCAGGAAAGCCGCGGCTCTTTACGCCACCGCGGACGAGAAAATCAAGGCGGGCGATTACAAGGCCGCCCTTCCGCTGCTGCGGCGCACGCATATGCTTGCGCTGTGGGACGCGAAGGTGATACGCGAATACGCCATAGCCCTCGCCAGAACCGGCGACATCGTGCGCGCCCGCATGCAGGCCGACATCTATGCCGCGGCTTCCGGCGACGAAACCGCCGCGTCCGCGCTGAAAAAAGAGATTGCCGGCATTGAAACGCAGTCTAAATCCGCCAAATAGAGGAGAACAGCGATGAGGAAAACACGGGGCGCGTTGTTTGCCGGTGCGCTGGCGGCGCTGTCCGCCTTCCCGCTGACAGGCTGCGATAAGCTGAATCAGTGGCTCAATCCTCCTCCGGACACGCAGGCTCCGGCGGAGCCTGTCAGCATCGCCAGGGGCGGCGAACGGTTCGCATCCACCGCCACCCTGCTGAAAAAGCACGATTTCAGGACATCGGACAGGGCCAATACCCTTTCGCCGGTAATGATTGCCCAGCTTTCCGCCGTGTCAGGAGACAGGTTCCGGCTCGTGGACGCCGACGCCGATTGGGCGAACGGGGATTCGGCTTCCAACCCGTCCCTGTCCCCGCGCCGACTGATTCTCGTGGCCAACTACTCCAACATATGGGTGCTGGCATACGAGCATTTCAGAAATGTCCGGCACACGCACATAGCGTTTATAGAGTTGAATGGAAACAAGGTGCAATACTACTGGTCCGCGCTGGCGACGTTTCCCGTGAAGTCACTGTCCGACATCTCAAAGATACTGGACACACCGTCGTACTACATGTTCAAGAGCGCATCTGACACAAAAACCGCCGGGGACGATTTATAGCCCGGATTATTGTCTGGACGTTCTCTTGCACCAGTCTTTCAATGTTCGCATGACATGCAGCGGCGACTGCGGATATGCCGCCGCGGCACGCGGATTTTCACAGCGCGGGTTTTTGCGCTTTCCGACGTTGTTACTTTTGGCAGGACGGGCCCGTATGGCGGCGGCTATCTCGTAAAACCCGCCGTCGGCTTCCAGGTCCCACAAGCGGCCGCAGTAGCATTTGCCCATAAACCGGTAAGCCACTTCCGCGCGGGATATATTTCCGCTTATTATTTCGACCGGCTTGGTTCTGCCGGTGTTTGCGAGATATATCATGGCTGCCTCCCTCTTTTTTCCCCCGAAACCGGCCAGCCGCAGGGCAATCACGGGCAGGCCGTCGCAATTTGCCGCCCCGGCTCTCCCCGCCAGCTAACCCGGAAATTGCAACTGGCGGCGAGAACCGAGGCAGAGGATGCTAGCCTGAATGTTTCAGTTGGATTGCGGGATTCGGCGAAAAAATCGCTTCATACTGCCTTCACAAAATTATCCTTTCGCGCAGTGAGGCGCGCGCGGATAATTTTGTCCGGCATTATTTCGCGCTTTTTCTCCTCGGTCCTCGCAACCAACTGAAGCATTCAGGCTTAGGATAATCCCGGAATTTGACGAGCATACCTGTCCGGTATGCGGAGAAAACTCCGCACAGGAACGTCCCGCCGTCCGCCGGCGAATTCCGCTGTCCAGTTGCAATCCGGACTCAAGGAAAGCGGACAGCATTTTCTAATTGAATAATGAGCCTGAAATCTCTCGTCGTGGCTCCGTCGGGATATTTTTTGCCATGCCTCCCGTTTTGATTGATTTTACCGTGTCTTTTTCCTCCGCTTCGCGCAGAATTCT
>JBAZJT010000022.1 GCA_041651175.1 Elusimicrobiales bacterium
CCATTTCCAGCGTCATGGCTTAGTTTACGAACGACAGAGCGCAAACGGACGATTTCAGCGCGGTTCAGGCTCATCTTGTGTTGGAAACGAGCATTCCTTCAGGCTCATCTTGCATTGGATAATTCTCCGGATTTCGCGCGGGCGCGGAAAACTGATATATTACGTCTGATATGCCTTTTGAGTTCACAAAACTGGATATAGGCGGGCTTGTTCTGATAACGCCCGGAATATTTGCGGACCCGCGCGGTTTTTTTCTGGAAAGCTATGCCGCCGCCGCTTTCGGCGCGGAGGGGATGCCGGTTTTCGTGCAGGACAATATAAGCCGCTCCGCGCGCGGAGTGATACGAGGGCTGCATTTCCAGAAAAATCCGGCGGCGCAGGGCAAGCTGGTGCAATGCCTTGACGGGCAGATACTGGATGTTGCGGTTGATATAAGGAAAGGCTCGCCCTGGCATGGCCGCTGGGCGGCGCAACTGCTGGATTCTGAAAGCAGGCGGCAGCTTTATATCCCGCCGGGATTTGCGCACGGTTTTTCGGTGCTTAGCGAAAGCGCGCTGGTCATGTACAAGGTAACCTCCCCCTACAGCCCCAAAAACGACGCCGGCATAAAATGGGACGATGCCCCTCTCGGCATAGACTGGCGGGTTGAAAAGCCCGTTGTCTCCGCCAAGGATGCGGCGCTGCCGCCGTTTGCGGGCTGCGGCTCCAATTTCATCTATGAGTGAAGAACAATGCGCCCGCCCCGACCCGGACGAACTGCTTAAATCCCTCTCCCAGATACAGGACAGGGAAAAGGGCGGCAAGCTGAAAATTTTCATGGGCATGTCCGCAGGCGCGGGCAAGACCTACGCCATGCTGGAAGCGGCGCAGGCGCTTATAAAGGACGGGGCAACGGTAATCGCCGGCGTGATTGAAACCCACGGGCGCGAGGAAACCCGGAAACTGCTGGAAGCGGTTCCCTCCATCCCCCCCCGCAAAATAATATACCGCGACAGGGAGTTTAGCGAGCTGGACCTGGACACGCTTCTGGCGCGCAAGCCCGAATACGCGCTTGTGGACGAGCTGGCCCACACCAATATCCCCGGCTCCCGCCACGAGAAGCGCTGGCAGGACATCGCCGAGCTGCTGGACCACGGGATAAACGTTCTCACCACCCTCAACATACAGCATGTGGAAAGCCGCAAGGAGGAGGTGGAGCTTGTAACCGGCGCCCCCGTGCGCGAGACCGTGCCGGATTCCGTCATAGAGCGCGCCGAGCAGATAGAGCTTGTGGACATCCCCCCCGAAACGTTGCTGGAGCGGCTGGCCGAGGGGAAGGTGTACGTGCCGGAGCAGTCCGCCCTGGCGGCGGCCAATTTTTTCAGGCAGGACAGGCTTACCGCGCTGCGCGAAATCGCGCTGCGCTTTGCCGGCGACGTGGTGGGAAACGACCTGCGGGAGCTTTCCGCCGGCGGGCATGCCGCCTGGCCGGTGGGCGAGCGGGTGATGGTGGCCGTCAGCCACAGCCCGCATTCACGCCGGCTGATACGCGCGGCGCGCAAGCTGGCCTTCACCGCCGAAAGCGACTGGCTGGCGCTGCATGTGGACACGGGAGCCGCCCTGTCCGCGCGGGACAAGACGAGGCTTGTGGAAAACCTCTCGCTTGCCAGGACGCTGGGCGCCTCCGTAATCACCACCACCGACACCGACATGGTGGGCGCGGTGGCCCGCGTGGCCGCGCAGCACGGCGTAACGCGGCTTCTTATAGGCAGGCCGCAGGGCGGCTTCCTGGCCAACTGGCTGGGGCCGTCGTTTCTGGACAAGCTGATAGCCGGCACCGATATAGACATCCACATACTGCACGAGCGGCAGCTTTCCCCCGCGCTCAAGGAAAAGGCGCATTTTGCGCTGCCGGCGATGGCGGGCGCCGGGCCGTACCTGGCGGTAACCGCGCTTGTAACGGCGGTTACGGCAGCGGGCGTGGTAGCGGAAGATGTGATAGGCTATCAGTCCGTTGGATTTGCCTATCTGCTGGCGGTGCTGGCGACCGGCGCATTTTCCACGCTGGGGCCGATAATGCTGTGCGCCGCGGCCAGCGCGCTGGCATGGGATTTTTTCTTTATCACTCCGCGCTACACGTTCTCCATAACCCGGGCGGAAGACCTTTTCATGTGCGTTGCCTATGTGCTGGTGGCCGCAATCACCGGCGCGATGAGCCACAGGCTGATGAAAAACCACCAGCTTCTCATGCTTAAGGAGAAAACCGCCTCCGCCATGCTGGAGACGCTGGCGCAGTTCGCCTTCCGCCCGCAGCGCGGGCAATGCCTGGAGGCGGTGCTTTCCAAAATGCGCGTTTTTTTTGACGGTTCGTTTGAACTGGTGTTTGACAAGGGCCGGGGCGATTACGAGACATTTTCGGCCACGCCGGTGCGCTGGCTGTCCGACGCGCACGAGTGGGCCGCCGCCAAATGGGTAATGGCAAACGGGCGGGAGGCCGGCTGGAGCACGGACACGCTGTCCTCCTCGCAGGCCCTTTATATCCCGCTGGCCGCGCGCGGGAAAACGATGGGCGCGCTGTCGTACCTGCCGGCAAATCCGGGCGCGCCGCTGTCCGAGGAGGCCAAAAGCCTGCTTGTGGCGCTGTGTTCGCAAACCGCGCTTTACCTGGAGCAGGAGCTTTACCGCGAGCAGGCCAGGGCTTCGGAGGAGATTGACCGCTCCGAAAAGCTGCACCAGGCCATACTGGACAGCGTCTCCAGCGAGATAAAAACGCCCGCCGCCGCAATCAGCGCCCTTGCGTCCGCGCTGGAAGACGGCAAAACCGCCTGCGACGAAAAATCGCGCGGCGCGATACTCTCCGAGCTTGCCGCGGCTGCGGAACGGCTGAACCGCGAGGTCAACAACATCCTTGACATGGCAAAGCTGGCATCGGGCGCGGCGGAACTTAAAAAAGAGCGTTTTGACATCCGCAGGCTGGTCGGAAGCTGCATGGAAAGGCTGGGGAAACAGCGCCGCGAACGCGATATTGAAATCAGAATAGAAGACGGCCTGCCCCCTCTCAACGCGGATTACAATCTTATTGAGCAGGCGCTGGGCAACATGCTCTCCAATGCGCTGGCGCACACGCCGCAGGGCGCCAGGATAGAACTGTCCGCCGCCAGGAGAGACGGCGGAATCGCGCTTTCGGTTTCGGACAGCGGGCAGGGCATACCACAGCAGTATCTGGGCAGGGTTTTTGACAGGTTCTTCCGCGTCCCCGGCACCGCCTCCGGCGGGGCGGGGCTGGGGCTGGCTATTGTAAAGGCGGTGGCGGAACTGCACGGCGGCAGCATAGCCGCCGGCAACCGGCAGGGCGGCGGCGCGGAATTTTCCATAATACTGCCGGACGAAGCCGCCCCCGCGCCGGAAGACGAAACATCCTCAGGCGGCTGAGCCGCCGCCCAGTTTTTTGAATTCCTTGCGCTCCTGGAGCGTGCCGTTTATGTAGGTCTCCTCGTACATCGGATGGCCGGTGTCGTAGAAGAATTTGCGAATTCCGTCGCGCCGGCCGCTTTTGTAATGCTCCAGCATTCTCATCTGTCCGGTGGGATAATAATCCTTGCGCTCGCCTTCCAGAACTCCGTCGGCGTAATTCTCCTCGTCCCAGATACGGCCCGTGTCGTAATAGCGGCGGCGCAGGCCGTTAAGCCTGTCGCCCGTGTAATTTTCCTCCGCGCTGGGAACGCCGTTTTCGTAAAACGATTTGCGCAGCCCCTCCAGCTTGCCAACTGAATAATGCTCCTCCAGGCTGGGCCTGCCGTTAGGGTAATGGGTTTTGCGCTCGCCGTCCAGCTTGTCGTTTTTGAAGACGGCTTCCTCCTCGAACACCTTGTCTTTGAAATAGTTGTGTATTCTGACAATGCCGTTGAGCCGCCCGCCGGAGAATGTTTCCTCGGCCCAGAGGCGGCCCAGCTCGTCGTATTTTTTACGTATGCCGTTTAGGGCCCCGTCCCTGTAATTCTCCTCCAGCTTGAGCTTGCCGCTGCGGTAATACTCGCGCACCAGGCCGTCGGGGATGGCGCCCACTATCTCGGACACAGTGCCGGTTTTGTTGAGCAGCTCGCGCGCTATCTCGGTATTGTCCTTTAGGTAAATGCGCATGGTGTCGCTGGCCTTGCGCACAAGGCCTTCCGGCTGGGGCGACGCGGCGGAGAGAGCCTGCTCTGCCGCCTGTTCCGGCGTCGGCGGAGCAAATTGCGGCTCCGGCGCGGGCGCGGCATGCGCCGATTCCGGCGCGGGGGACCCGTCCGCGCCCTGGCGCAGGGACTGGGAGGGCGAATACTCCGTCCTGGACATGAAGCGGTCTTCCGCGAAATCGTCCACCAGCCGCACGCCGCCGCCGGGATAATATTCCTTGGTTTTCCCCGCCAGCCGCCCGTTCTTGTAATTTTCCTCCGCGCGCAGCGCGCCGGAAGGGTAATAAAGCTCGCGCCGCCCCTGCAAAACCCCCTGGGAATATATCTCGCTGGCCAGGCAGACTCCTGTTTCCGTGTCAAAAATTTTGGCCTTGCCGTCCTCCAGCCCGTTTACGCGGTCAAACACGCGCAGGCGCGCGCTGTGATGCTCGGCAATTGTCCCGTCCGGTATTTCGCCGCGCTTTTGCAGAACATTGCCTCGGCTGTCCAGCAGTTCCTCGGCGATTTTTACCGCGCTGTAATAAACTCTCTTGCGGCCCGCGATTATGCAAACGGTTTCGGTAGACGGCATGGCATCCTCCGCCCGCGGACGGCGCATCGCTGCAACTTTGTCCGGCGGGCAACGCAATTATAGGACTTTGCCGTCATTGCGCGCAACGCCGCAAATTGATAGGTTAATCCCGTAGTGATTTCATTCTGGAGGAGAACATGCCGCTTAAAAAGCTAGCCCTGCTTCTGGCGATTGCGTCGTTTCCGGCCTGCGCCGTCGCGGGAGCCGTAAGTTTCGACCAGCCCGGACAAAGCCTGAAAAATGCCGCGAGAGCGGATTCCGTGATATCCGCCGAAACACCCGCCGCGACCGCGGCGCCGGCCAAATCCGCTGATGACGCCGAAAAAGCCGCGGACTGGACCATAATGGTGTTCGTAAACGGCAAGAACAACCTGGAGCCGTACGCCTTCACAAACATCTATCAGATGGAGAGAATAGGCTCCAACAACAAGGTCAAAGTCGTGGTGGAATTCGGGCGCACCGCCAAAAATTCCTCAAACGACGGCGCCTGGAAAGGCTGCCGCCGCTACCTGATGCAGAAAGCCGACGACACTAACGCCATCTCCTCCCCCGTTCTGGACCAGACCGACAAATGCGACATGGGCGACTACAACCGCGCCATAGACTTCGGCAAATGGGCGATGGCGAAATACCCCGCCAAGCATTACATGTACGTGCTGTGGAATCACGGCTCCGGCTGGAAAAAAGCCTCCGGCGCGGACAAGGGCATTTCCTATGACGACGAGACCGGGCACCACATAACCACCCCGCAAATGGGCCAGATTCTGAAGGCGCTGGGCCATGTGGACGTCTACGGCTCCGACGCCTGCCTCATGCAGATGGCCGAAGTCTCCTACGAAATCAAGGATTATACCGAGTACATTGTGGGCTCCGAGGAAACCGAACCCGCAGACGGCTACACCTACGACGCGATGCTAAAGGCCATAAACGGCTCCGACCTCATGCCCGAATCGGTCGCCAAGGCTACGGTGGACAGCTATTCCGACCATTACGGTTCCAGAGGTTCCACTCAATCCTCGCTGAAGTCGGCTGCGCTGCCGGAATTCGTGAGCCTGCTGGATTCGTTTACCGCCGCGGTCATCTCCGCAGGGGACAAGGATTCCGCCAAAGCCGCCAGAAGCGCCGCCCGGAACTTTGCCTACGCGGATAACAAGGACCTATACGACTTCGTTACCATACTGCTCAAATCCGCAAAGAGCCAGGAAGTCATCGGAGCGGGCAAGGCTTTGCTTGGCCACATGGACAAGGAGCTTATCGCCTGGAACCGCTATACCGGCGATTACAGCAAGGCGCACGGCCTGGCGATATATCTGCCGTCCTATTCCATAGGCGCCGGTTACGGCGACCTGGCATTTACAAAAGACAGCCGCTGGCAGGACTTCATCCGCTGGCTAAACGGCAACTAACCAGTTCCGCGCAAAGCCCCCGCGCGCCTTTCGGCGCGCGGGGGCTTTTTCATGCGCATAAACCCGGAAATTGCAGCCGGGGAACCGAGGCAGCAGACGGCGAGGACAGTCCGGCACAGAGCTTGACGAGCAGCCCAAAAGCTTATCCGCAAACAAGTCTATTCGCCCCAGTTCAGCTTGCGGCTCAGAACGCTGAAATAATCGTAATCAGCCGGGACGATAAGCCTGGCCTTGCGGCGGCATTTGCCTATCCGCGCCTCGTCGCCGGGCGCAAGGCTGATGTTGAGCTGGCCGTCCATGCTCAGAATCGCGCCATCTCCGAAGGAGGCGCCGTGACCGCCGGAGCAGGAAAGCGCAATCTCCGTGCCGGCGCAAAGCACAAGCGGCCGCTGTGCCAGCGTGTGCGGGCAGATTGGCGAGAGGATGTATATGTCAAGAGAAGGATGCGCTATCGGCCCGCCGGCGGCAAGCGAATAGGCGGTGGAGCCGCTGGGCGTGGAGATGATAAGCCCGTCGCCGAAATAGCTTTTCAGGAATTTGCCGCCGTAGCGCGCGTTCACGTAAAACGCGCGCGGCGAGGCGGATTTCACCACGCAGTCGTTGAAGGCGGTATGCGGTCCGGAGACGGCGCGCCCTTTCCGCAGCACATGCGCCTCCAGCATGAGCCGCTCCTGAATCTGGCAGTTGCCGGAGAGTATTTCGCCAAGCCTTGCCTCAAAGCCGCGCGCCTCCATCCCGCTTAAAAAGCCCAACGTGCCGGAATTGACGCCCAGTATTGGCGCGCCGCGCCCCGCCAGTTCCCGCGCGGCGGCCAGCACGGTTCCGTCGCCGCCCAGCGCGATGACCAGGTCGGCCCCGCTGCGGGCAAGGCCGCTTTCCGCGAAAAACGCGCGCGCGCCGCGCCGCCGGACAAATCCGGCCACCAGCGCGGCACGACGCGCGCACGCCGGTTTGTGGGGATTGAAAAATACCGCCACGTTTTTGAATTTGAGAGCCATATTCCGTTAAAGTATTACATTTTGGGGAACGTTTACAACGCCCAAGTTATGTATACTTTTCACGAGAATAGGTCTGCTCCCGGACAAGGTGTATTCGGGAGCAAGCCTAAACGGGGCCGTTCCGCCGGATATCCGGGGCGGCCCGCAGAGGTCTGGCTTGACCAGAAGGGTGTTGTGCTGCATTTTTTCCCTGCTTTTAACGGCGGGGTATTGTCGCTTGGCGCAGGCTCAGCCGGGCGGCCAGCACCCGCTTTTTGACAGAACCGCGTTCGACACGATGTTTTCGGAAGAGGCGCAGCCTTCCACCGCGGCGACGCAATCGCCGCCGGCGCAGCCCGGCGCGCAGGAGCAGGAACTGTTCGGGCCGGAATGCGACCTCCCCGAATTCCCGCCGGAGCCGCAATACTCGCAGCAGAGATGGAACGAAATGCGCAGGGATGTGGAATCCGGAGCCTATCTGCGGCTGTTCGACGTTGTGGAGGTTTCCAATGTGGCCGTCTCCACCGCGCCGCAGGAACTGCCGCCCTCGCTTGAAATGCCGGGGTACGGCACCTCCATGTCTGTCACGGGAAGAAAAACGCTGGGATTCTCGTTCAACTCCAAACGTTATCTCAACGAACAGACCACCACCCGCCCGCAAACGCTGAGCACCTTTGATTTGCAGCAGCAGTTGCAGGTGAGAATGCAGGGCAAGGTGGGGCCGCGCATCACCGTCAACATAGATTACGACGACACGCGCACGGACAAGCAGGACATTTCCATCTCCTACAAGGGCGAGGACACCGACGTGGTGCAGAACGCCTCTTTCGGCGATATAGACCTGTCGCTGCCGTCGTCTGAATTCGTGCAGTACAACAAGCAGCTCTTCGGCATACGGATGGACGTCAAATACGGCGGGCTGCGCGGCATATTCATCGGCAGCCGAACAAAAGGCACCACTAAAACCAAGGAATTCGTGGGCAATACCGCCTATCAGGGCAAGGATATTCTGGACACGCAATACCTGCGCCGCCAGTACTACGATTTGTCATTCGGCAGCGCCGCGATCCGGCTGCCTATCAAACAGGGCTCGGAAAAGGTGTATCTGGACAACCAGTCCTACCTCACCGCCAACAATGTGGACGTCTTTGACATGACCGCCGACGACCTGGGCATAGAAACCTCCTCGTACACCGGCAGGTTCAGGCTGCTGGCCGCCGGCGTGGATTACACGGTGGACTATGTGAAGGGCATTATGAAATTCAGGGGCGCGCTGGGCTCGCAGGACGTGGTGGCCGTGAACTTCATCAACGCCGACGGGACGGAGCTGCGCTGGAACTCCTCCACATTCCCCTATACCGCCAACGGCACAGGGCTTTACAAAATCGCAAAGACCATAGGCGACGTGCCCATTTCCTCAGACACGCAGAAGCAGGCGCTGGAACTGGGCTACCAGCGCGAGATGAAGACCTACTATTCCGTCGGCCAGACCCAGATAGTGCGCGACGACGGGCGCGGCAATTTCATGCTTAAGGTGCAGGACCTCAACCGCAACAATACCGGAGAAAAGCTGAACCCGCCGCAGTATTACCCCGATTACATAGACGTGGATTTTGAAAACGGCATATTCAACCTCAAAAAACCCTTCGGCAGCGTGTACTGCTCCACCTGCGCCAATCCGCCGCAGGACCCGGACATTTACGCGCCGACGCCGGTATCCAAGTATATAATCCGGGCGGAATTCATCTCCCGCGTGAAGACTTTTTATCTGGAGCCGCGCATAGTCTCCCAGAGCGAAAGCGTGGTTATAGACGGCTCCAAACTCAACCGGAACCTGGATTATTACATAGACTACGATTCGGGCTATATCACCTTCTACAACGAAAGCCGCATACAGTCCTCCAGCAAGATAGACGTCACCTACGACGTCTCGCCGTTCGGCGGGCTGGGAACCTCGTCGCTGGTGGGAACGCGGGTGTCCTACGACCTCAACTCGCATGTATCCGTCGGCGGCACCGCGCTTTACCAGACCGCGGCGAAAAGTTCCATGGCGCCGGACATTTCCGACGTGGCAAAGAGCCTGTTCGTCTATGAGGCCGACGCGCATTTCAACGACATCTCGCCCCTGTCTTTCCTGAAAGCCAGCTTCGCGCTGGAGGCGGCGCAAAGCAAGAGCAACCCGAACCTCAACGGCTTCGCGCTCATAGACAATATGGAGGGCGTAAAGCAGCAGGATTCCGCGCCCATGCAGTACGACCAGTGGCAGATGGCCTCCAACCCCACGCTGGGCCCGGCGGACCCCGCCGCCGTCGGCTGGTACACGGAGAAGGCGCCCGTCCTGTCCATAAACCCGGGCGCGCAGTCGTCGCCGGGGGCGACGCAGGACGTGCTGGACGTAAATTACGACCTGTCTGTTTCCTCCGAGACGTCCATAGTGTACCCGTTCAGCGATTCGGGGCTGGATTTCTCGCAGAAAAACATGCTGGAGCTTGTGGTCTATGCGGACGGGACCCCCATGGCCCCCGCGCCGCAGCTGAATATCCATCTGGGACAAATCAACGAGGATTCGGACAATGCCGGCGGCATGACGCTGCGCTGCGCCAACGGCGCCACGCTCTACAACGCGCCAAAGACGGAAGACCTCAACTGCAACGGCCAGCTGGACCAGGACGAGGATATCGGCTGGCTTTATTCGCCCGCCCTGCTCTCAACCAAACGCTACGGCGCGAAAAACGGCAGGGTGGACGCCCAGGACTTAAACCATAACGGCAGGCTGGATTCCCAGGATTTTTCCGGCGGGGATTTCGGCTATGTGGGCATAGAATACCCCGTCTTTACCGACACCAACGACAGCAATGCCAAAAAAGCCGCGCTGGATTTCACCGGCTGGCACACCCTGCAGGTGCCGATAGTAATCCCCTCCACGGCGGCATACAACTGGTCTTCCATAAAGCAGATGAGAATTTCGCTCAAACGTTCGCCGCTGCCGGGGGCCAGGACGCAGGGGACCATCAAATTCGCCCGGCTCTCGGTTACGGGGACCTCATGGACAGTGGCGACTTCCACCGTAACCCAGCCGGGGACGGTAACCCTTTCCGGCGAAAACAATGTGGACAACCCGGAATACACCCCCATATTCTCCGCCGGCGGCGAGGCGCAGCAGGTGTTCGGCGACCTTTACGGCTCGGTTTCCGAGATGCAGCAGGCCACCAATTCCAAGAATTTGTCGGAGCAGTCGCTGCAAATCACATACACCTCCACCGGGCCGGCGCGCGTGGCGGCGCAGCGGCGGTTCACAAACCCCATAGATATTTCCCAGCACGGGCAGTTCCGATTCCTGGTCAATAACCCGACCGGCGCGCTGCCCGCCCAGACCGAAATCAGCACCACCACCATGTTCTTTGTCCGCATTGGCGACGACGCCAATTACCAGGAAGCCTCCTTCCCGCTGGACTTCACCGGCTGGCGGCTGTATGTGCTCAACCAGGAAGACGTAAACGGCGACCAGATTTCCGACTTCTGGACCAACGGCTGCAATTACACGGTCAACATAGCGTCGGCGGGGCTGGCCAATTTCCAGCAGGTCAGCCTTCTCACCGCCGGCATACGCGCCACAGACGGCAACACCCATACCGGCACCGTCTGGCTGGATGAAATACACGTGGGCGCGCCCCGCTCGCTTACCGGCAATGCCAGAATGGTCAAGGCCGACTTTTCGCTTGGCGACTGGATTGATTTCGGCGGCAAATACCGCTTCCTGGACCGCAATTTTGAAACGCCGGTCAGCGTCTCCTCGCGGCAGGACAACGAGCAGGACACGGCCTACGGCAGGCTCAAGAAATTCTCTTTCCTGCCGGTGGAGGCCAATTACACCCGCCAGGTGGTTACCACGCCCAACACCCTCAACACCGGCAACAACAACTTCGTCAACTCGCTGCAGCAGGGAACCGTCAGGAGCGAGGCGGGCAACGTCAACGGCCAGCTTATTCTGGGCGCGCTGCCCAGGTTTAACGGCGGTTATTCGTTCAACCAGACAAAATACGAGATGCTGACCCGGCTGGACGACAGGCATTCCTATACCGGCGGCATGACATATGCCGCGCCGTTCCAGTACGGCCTTAAATCGCTGGAGCTGGGGTATACTTATGCCGCCAGCAAAACCACCTTTGATTCCATGCAGGTGCTGGTAAGCACCGGCTATTACAACTCAAACGAGATAACCAACGCCTACAGCGCCAAGGCCGCGCTGACCCCCTGGGCGGGCAGCTCGCTTGCCCCGGCATATTCGCTGACAAAGGTGGACGAATCGCGCGACGATTTCACCTCCGGCGCGCCGGTCCACAGCAGCTATCACAAGTCCATGCAGGTAACGGCCGGATTTACCGGCAATCTCAAGCTACTGTCCTGGCTGAACCCGTCCGTAAACTACAGCGCGACGAATATAGAGAACAACAATCTCTCCGTCACCACCGTTACCGTGGGCGCAAACGACACGGTATACGGCGTCGGCCAGATAAAAACCGTCAACCGCACGGCAAACGGCGGCATAAACCTCAACCTCAACATGGCCGACATACTGCCCGGCGTGAAACCGCTGCGCACGTTGAATCTGGCCAACTCCTATCAATTGCAGGACGGCGATTCGTGGCAGAACGTGGAGCAGAGCCTCAACACCGCCAACGCCCTCTGGCTGCGCTCGTCGCTCAAGCCCGAAAACCCCTACGCCCAGCGCACCAATCTGACGCTGCGCGACACCTATTCGTCAACCCAGAAATGGCAGCCGCTGGACGCCTATGACATGGGCAACCGGCTGTCTCCTCTTAAAACACTGTCCATAACCAACAACTACAGCACCTCCATCACCAGGACCGAGGTTACCGGCACCGCCAGCCGGGTGGTAACCACCACCCTGCCGGACCTTGTAACCACCCTCTCGCAGGTGGAGAATTTCTTCGGCGCGCCCGGCTGGATGAATAACGCTGTCGTAAACCTTAAATACTCCAACCGCCTCACCAATACCGAAGCCGTCAGCGCCGCCACGGACAAGGCCTACGGCGCGGACCTGCGGTTCCTGCTGATGAAATGGATGGACACGCTGCTAAGCTGCAATATCAGGACGTCGGAGCAGTTTGACCTGCGGGTGAACCAGTCCGCCCAGAACACCCTGCACCGCGACGCGACGCTGCAGGGCACTTTTGACATACGCAAATTCTGCTTCACCCCGAAAGTGGATTACAATTATGACGAGACACTGCAGGGCGCCAGTTCCATAACCCAGCAGACCACCACCATCACCCCCGCGCTTATGGTGCGCGCGGACCTGAACCTCCCCAAAGGGCTGCTGCTGCCTTTCATGAGCAAGCCGCTGATGTTTACAAACCGCATCATCTGGACCAACAACCTGAGCTACGAGATAAAACGCTCTCCGGTTACGGTGATGGACAACGCCAACACGCTGAACTTCACCACCACGGCGGACTGCGAGCTGGCCAAAAACCTGCGCCTTACCGTCAACGGCGCGCTGCAGCGGCTGTGGCACAAATACCTGCCGCAGGAGGATTTCATCGCCTACCAGGCAGGCTCCATGATGACATTGCAGTTCTGAAAGCCGGACAGGAACACGCAGCCGTCAGCGGGCGCGGCGACTGCCAATGGCGCGCGGAGACCGGCGCGGAATTTGACGAGCATATCTGTCCGGTATGTGGAGGAATTTCCGCGCAGGAATGTCCCGCCGGCTGCCGCCGAATTCCGCTGCCCAGCCGCGGAGAATTACCCCGCCCCCCGGCTTTTTAACCTGAAAGTTTCAGTTGGCGCAAGGACCGAGGCGAAAAAGCGCAAAATAATGCCGAACAAAACTATCCGCGCGTGCTCCACGGCACGAAAGGATAATTTTGGCAGCATGAAACGATTTTTCGCCGAATCCCGCGGCCAACTGAAATTTTCAGGTTAAGCGGACCCTGCCTGTGCCTGCCTCAATAAAACAAGGCGTCCTGCCTGGCTGGAGCAGGCAGGCCCAGGTGCTCGAATGCCTGCTTTGTCGCGACGCGGCCGCGCGGGGTGCGGGCCAGAAAACCGGTCTTGATAAGGTACGGCTCTATAACATCTGTGATGGTGTCCACTTCCTCGGAAAGCGCAACCGCCAGCGTCTCCGCCCCGACGGGGCCGCCGCCGAATTTTTCCGCGACGACAGACAAAAGCCTGCGGTCCGCCGCGTCCAGCCCCAGCGGGTCTATCTCCAGAGCGCGCAGCGCCTCGCCCGCCACTTTGCCGGTGATGACGCCCCCGCCTTTGACCTGCGCGAAGTCGCGCACCCGGCGCAGCAGCCGGTTGGCGATTCTGGGCGTACCGCGCGAGCAGGCCGCAAGCCGGGCAAGCCCGTCCGGCTCCGCTTCTATTTTAAGCAGCGCGGCAGAGCGGGCGAGTATGCATTCTATTTCCGCATTCTCGTAAAATCCCAGGTGGAAAACTATGCCGAACCTGTCGCGCAGCGGGCCGGTCAGCAGGCCGCTGCGCGTGGTCGCGCCTACCAGCGTAAAGCGCGGTATCGCCAGCCGCAACGTGGTGGAGCCGGGGCCTTTGCCGGTGTTTATGAAGAAATTGAAATCCTCCATCGCCGGGTAAAGCGCCTCCTCCACGGCGGGGTTAAGGCGGTGTATCTCGTCCACGAAAAGAATGTCGCCGGCGGCAAGCTCGGTGGTGAGCATGGCGGCCAGGTCGCCGGGCCGGGCCAGCACGGGACCGGCGGTTATCTTGATATTGACACCCATCTCCCGCGCCAGGATGTGCGCCAGAGTGGTCTTGCCCAGCCCGGGCGGCGAGTAAAAGAGGCAGTGGTCCAGCGCCTCGCCGCGTTTTCTGGCAGCTTCTATGAAAACGCGCAGGTTTTCCTTTATCTTGTCCTGCCCGACGAATTCGTCCAGCGCGGCGGGGCGCAGCGAGGTTTCGGATGCGGTTTCCCCGTCCAGCGGCCTGGAGTTGAGCGTTTCGTTTTTCATGATACTTTTTTGAGCGCGCGGCGCAGCAAATCCTCCACGGCTTCCTGCGGGGAGATGCCCTCGCTGTGCAACGCCTCCACCGCTTTTTTGACCTCGGATGCGGAATATCCAAGAGAGGACAGCGCCTCGTATACCTGAAAGACATTGCCCCCCCGCCCTGCGGTTTCGGCGGACAACGTTGCGCCTTCCGCCGGCAGCGCGCCCAGCTTGTCTTTGAGCGAGACTATCAGCTTCTCGGCGGTTTTGCCGGTAAAGCCGAAAATGCCGGTCAGCAGCCGCGCGTCGCGCGAAATAACCGCCCGGCGGAAATCCGGCAGGCTTTTGAGAGCCTTGCCCAGCAGCTCCAGCGATTTGCGCGCCCCGGTTCCCGGAACGCAGTCCCTGAAAAGGTCAAAAAGCTCCCTCTCCGCAACCGTGCGGAAGCCGTAAAGCGCGGTGCCGTCGTAGGGGGAAAGCGATTCGCGTATGTAAAGCTCCGCCGCGGCGCCCTCGCGCATGCCGTCCAGCGCGGCCTGGGCCAGGTTCACCTCGTAGCCCACCCCGCCGGCGATTATTATGGCCGCGCCTTCCGTTTTCCTGAAAATTTCGCCTTTGATGTAGGCTATCATCACCGTACCGCCGGCACAGGGAACTCAAGCCAGTTCCGGTTGACCCTGTAGAGTATTGATGACGGGCGGCTCAGCATGGCGTCGCTGATGCCGTCGTGGTCCACCTGTTTCGGCGCGATGCCGCCGGGCAGGCCGGGTTTTTGCGCCGCGGAAACTATCTCCTTCATGTAATCGGCCCGCGCGGCGGATAGATAGCGGCGATAGCACACCTGCTCGCCGCTTTCGTCCAGCCAGTTCTTGTCTTCGGCGGGGGCGGCTATCGCGCCCGCGTTGTCCGGCAAGCTGTTCCAGAACATAATCACCGAAGACATTCCGTCCCGCGAGCAAAGCACTGCCCAGTCCGTCTGTCCCGGCCTGTCAAAGCTGCCGCTGATAACATTGTGCGGCGCGGAAAAACCCGCCGCCTGCGGTATGGTACAGCGGCGCCGTTCCAGTTCCGCGCGCAGCTTCGCCGGCAGTTTCGGGAATGCGGATGGCGGCAGCCTTTTGATTTCATGCGCGGCGCGCGCCAGCAGCCGGGCGCGCGCGCGCTGCAACTGCATCATCTCCTCGCCCGCCCCGGAATGAGAGTGTTTCAGCAGCGATACCGCTTTTGCCGGGTCCGTTTTGCCTGAAGGGGGGTTGCCGCAGCCCGCAAGCAGCGCGAAAACGGCCAGGACTAACACGTTCATGCCGCCGCCTCCGCCGCGGACGCGGCGCGGACCAGTTTCTGATACGGCGCGGTCTTGCAGTGGCACAACGCGATGGCGGCGGCGTCGGCCACGTCGTCTGGCGAAAGCGGGAATTCCATCCGCAGCAGCAGCTGCACCATTCTCTGCATCTGCGGTTTCTGGGCGGCGCCGCTGCCGGTGAGCGTTATTTTGACGCGGCGCGGGTCATAGGACGCTATCTCCAGCCCCGCCTGCTGCGCGGCCAGCAGAATAACGCCGCGCGCCTGTATGGTGGCCGCCACCGTGGCGGCGCGCTTGGTGAAAAACATCGCCTCTATCGCCACGGCCTGCGGCTTATGCCCGGCAACGACAGCGCTTATTTCTGAGTGCAGTATTTCCAGCCGGCGGGGCAGCGGGTCGCGCGGGGAGGTGTGTATAAGCCCGGCGCGCACGAAAAACGGGTTGGAGCGCGCATCGGTTTCCAGGACGGCCCAGCCGGTCCTGTCCAGTCCGGGGTCTATGCCCAGAGTCCTAACTCTCGATTTTTGAGAGCAGGTCGTCTGGGATGTCAAAGTTGGAGTAGACATTTTTCACGTCGTCGTGCTCTTCCAGCGAGTCCATGAGCTTTACTATAAGCTCGGCATGGCGCTTGTCCTTTATCTCCACCTCGGTGGAGGCTATCATGGAAAGCTCGGATGTTTCAAGCGGCAGTTTTTTAGCTTCAAGCGCGGTTTTGACCTTCTCGTAATCCGCCGGGGCGGTGTAGATTTCGTAGCAGTTGCCGTCCGGGTTTTTGACGTCCTCTGCCCCGGCGTCCAACGCGGCGGACATCAGCTCGTCCTCGTTTATAGAGGTTTTGGGCACGGAAATGAAGCCTTTGTGGCTGAACATGTACGCCACACAGCCGGAGGTGCCCAGAGTGCCGCCGCTTTCCTCGAAAATTTTGCGTATTTCGGCGAGGGTACGGTTTTTATTGTCGGTGGTAACATCAACCATGATAGCGGTTTTGGCGGGGCCGTAGCCTTCGTATGTGAGTTCCTCGTACATTGCGCCGGGGAGCTGGCCGGTGCCTTTCATTATGGCGCGCTTGACATTGTCCTGGGGCATGTTGACGTTTCTTGCGTCGTCAACGGCTTTTCTGAGGCGCGGATTGCCGTCTATATCGCCTCCGCCGCATTTGGCCGCGATGGTGATTTCGCGGATTATTTTGGTGTACACCTTGCCCTTTTTGGCGTCCGCCAGCGCTTTTTTGTGTTTGATTCCCGCCCAGTGTGAATGTCCGCCCATATGTACCGCCTTGGATGATGAGTTTGCGTTTCCGCCTGAATGGATATAATATAATAATACGGGTGTCGCGGCAATGGCGGGGTTTGGTCCCCTTAGCTCAACCGGATAGAGCATCTGCCTTCGGAGCAGAGGGTTGCAGGTTCGAGTCCTGCAGGGGACGCTTAAATCCCGCGCGCCGCGGCGCGCGGGATTTGTCCCCTGAGCAAGCCGCCTGCGCGGCTTGCGGCAGGACTCGAAAGGCGGAGCGATGTCCCGGCAGCAGCCGGGACCGCGAGCCGGGGCCGCGACCTGCGGGCCGCGGCGGCGGACCGCAGAGTTGTGGCCGAGTCCTGCAGGGCGGCGAGATATTACGCCGCGGCGCGCGGGATTTGTCCCCAGGCGGTAGCGGCTGATTTTTATGCGAGCGAACAAATACATTCTGCTTCTTGCCTTTATCCCGGCGCTTTCCGCGCCGGCCTTTGCCGTTCTGCCCACTCCGGGCCAGCGCGAGGACTCGCGGCGGTTCAGGCAGTTATCCGCGGCGGCGCAATCGCGCCCGAAAAAGGAAATTTCCGCCGCCGCGCGCAAGGCGTTCAGCGATTTCCGCAAGCGGACCTCCCAGAACTGGCGCGTCCGCTACAATTCCCGCACCGGCGCGCCCGCGTCGCTGACCGGGGGAACGAATTTGCGCTATACCGGCGCGCCGGAAAGCGCGGCGCAAAAATTCTTCGCAGAAAACAGCGCGCTTCTCAATATAGACCCGGCCCAGCTTTCTCTCGCCGTAACGAAGACCGCGCTGGGGATAACGCATCTGGTGTATCAGCAGAGCGTGGACGGGCTGCCGGTGGAAAAGGCGAAGATCAAGCTGCACATTGACGGGGACGGCAATATAGTGTCGGCGCAGTCCAGCTTCGCGCCGGACGCGCGGGACGCGGCGCGGACGCCCGTCCTGTCGGCGGCGGCGGCCTCGGCGGCGGCGATGTCGGATTGCGGCGGCTTCACGGACGGGCTGCCCTCGCTGTCGCTGCTGCCTTATGACACGGACGGGACTATCCATCTGGCATGGAAGGTGCCGGTTTCGGCGCGGGGCCCGCTGTCCGGCAAATGGCATTATTTCATAGACGCCAGGACCGGAGCGGTCCTCTCCCGAGAATCGCGGCTGGAGATGGACGCCTACCTCTCCAGCGGCACGGTGCAGGGCCATATTTACCGGATTCATCCGGACACCAGCCCCGCGGATTTGTACTGGGGCAATGTTTCCACCGTGCCGATAACGCATCAGTACGTGTGGTTGCAAAGCTGCGCCAACCGCTCCGACATACCTACGGATTCCACGGGGTGGTATTACTTCTACTCCAAGAGCGGTAAAGTTCTGGCCACGCTTTCCGGCCCGTATTTCACCGTAACAAGCAACCGCGGCAAGCCGATGATATACGCCAACGGCTCCGGCTCGTGGTCGGAAATCGCCACCTCCGCCTCAAGCCCCGATCCGTATCCGGCGGACAGCGTTTCGGAAGCCACGGTAACGGTAAGCGGCATCCCCTATATCGGCATGATGATGCCGGTTATAGACAAGATAGACATAGGCGACATGGATTCTTCCGGCAATATTTACGCCAACGACATGCTGCATGTCATGAACCCTGCCGACGGAACCAAGCAGTCCGGCTATATCGGGTTGCGCGGCTCGTGGATAGTGGGCGGCGAGCCTTTTGAGGCCGGGCCTGTCATGAACACCTCATACGTGCTGCGGGTGGAGCCGCATTACAGCGGTGGCGCGATTGCACGGCGCGGATACACCGTCTCCAAAACAAGATATTTCCGTTTTGCCGACCCGACCACGCCGGGCCCGTCCGGCACCACGCAGGATTTCACCTGGACCTGGTCCAATTCCCAGTACCCGCAATCCGTGGAGGAGGTGAACGTTTTCTACCACCTCAACGCCATGCGCGACTATTTCGCCAACTCCGTAGACACCGTAACCGCCAACGGCAGGCTTGTGAACCTGGACACGCATCTGCCGGCGGTGGTGCACGCCTACAACGGCCCGCCGCCCAACACCGGCGACGGCATGATGAACGCCTTCTATGATGACGAGCAGAAAATTTTCATGTTCGGCGACGGGAGATTCGGCTGGCAGCTTAACCCGCAGAGATGGTATTCGTTCGCGATGGACGCCACTATAATCCGGCACGAGTATGTCCACTTTGTAACAGACTCCATCTACAAGCGCGCCTATTCCGGCGAGGGGGGCGCGCTGTCGGAGGCGCTGTCGGATTATTTCGCCTTAAGCTCGCTTAACGGCGGCACGCCGGGTTTTGCGCCGCTGACAAACAAGGTGGCGGAATTTGTAACCACATCCTCGGACGAGGGCAAGGCGCGCGACCTGGCATACGACTGTTCCGCCTCCTCGGACGGGCATTGCGCCTATCCCGCCGACCTTGACGGCGAGGTGCACGACGACAGCCTGATGCTCAGCCGCTCCATGTGGCGGCTGCGGAGCGCGGGTTATCCCCAGTACATGGGCACGCAGGCATATCCCTGGCTGGGCATAAATTCCGCCGTGCCGCGCGCGGACGTGTACCTCTTCAACGCGCTTTTCTTCTACCCCGACACGTTTATAGAGTTTTACGAGGATTTGCAGACCCTGGCGGACAGGTTCCACGCGCTGGGATATGATTTTTTCAATTATCAGTCGCAGATACAGGCCGCCTTCGCGGCTCACGGCATCAGCGGGCAGAAACCCTCCGGCGGCGATATTTACGAATACAACGACGGCCCGGAAACCGCCACCGACATAAGCAAGCTCTCCCAGACAGCGGCCACCGTGTATCCGGCTTATGACGAGGATTTCTACACCTTCCCCTGCCCCGCCGGCACGGCGCAGGTGCGGGCAACTCTGCCTCGGGCGCGCACCGTGGCGGACATGCGGCATGTGCTGGAACTGGACATATTCTCTGCAAACATGACGCAGCTGGCAGCGGCGCATCCGGTCATAGCCAATCCCCAAAGCGGCGATTTCTGCCCGGAGCCGAATCCGGACGGCAGCGGGGAATGCGTTTCTTACGATGATTCCGTGACCACGACGGCCTCCGTCCCGCAGAGCGGATACTGCTACGCGCGGGTGCGCGGCGGCCCCACCGCAAACGGCGGCCCCTGCGCGGATGTCAGCACGAACACATACACGGTTTCGGTGCTTTCCCAAACCAGCGGCGGGGCGCAGGCTTCCATAGTAACCGCCAGCTTTGACAACGATCTTATCAGCTTCACCGTGCCCTGCAACCGCGGCGGATACAACTACTCGCCCGTATGGCTGTCCACCATGACGGCGCAGGTGGAGCAGGTGAATTATCTGCAATTGCGCGACACCAACATGAACCCCATGCCGGACAGCACCACGAGGGCGGGCGGGTATCTGCAGCTGGTCAGCGTTTCCAACTCCGCCGACATGACATCCATAAGCGGACAAGCCCGGCTGCTGCCCGGCTTTGACGCCAGGCATCCCTCCGTGGGCGCGGTGTATCTGGAGGTGTTCGGCGAGGTGCGCTACCGCAATATCATGACCGGAGTGTCCGTGGACACGGAAACCGTCTCCCTGGGCATATCCGGCCCGATAAATCTCACCGCCTACGCTGGGAGCGTGATTGTCTGGAACAATATCTTCAACAATTCCGCCGGCGGAAAGGCGACGGTGCGCTATGACGCCTTCGTTCCCGGCACCCTGACGCTGCGCATATACAGCCCGGACGGGACGCTGGTGCGCTCGCTGTTCAGCGGCTGGATAAACATGGGCAAAGGCTCCGTTGACTGGGACGGCGCCAACGACAACGGCTCCAAAGTGGCCGCCGGAATGTATATATTGAGCGCGAAGGGCCCGGCGATAGACACGTTGCGCAAAATAATAGTGGTGAAATAGGCGACTAATGACAGTCCCAAAACCGCATCTCGTTTCCGCGCTGGCCGCTGCTTTCGCGTGCGTGTTCTGCGCAGGGCGCGCGTTCTGCGCCGGGCAGCCGGGAACCACGTCAGTTTACATGCTCAAAAACGACATAGGCGGGCGCGCCATCGCCATGGGCGGGGCCATGACCGCGCTGTCGGATGATATTTTCGGGATGCGCTACAACCCGGCGGGGATTGCGGTGCTGGATATCCCGCAGTTTTCCGCCATGACCTCCGGCGGCGTGATGGACACCGGCATGAATCTGGCCGGCGCGGTGCTGCCCATAACCGCCTTCGGCATAGAGCGGCCCGGCGAAGCGGGAATAAGCGTTATCAGCTCCAGCAACGGCGGCATGGACTGGTACTCCACTGACATCGCCGGAAACGCCGCGGTAAAGGGAACGCCGATAAGCGCCGGCGGAGACACAGTGGTAAGTCTGGGCTATTCGGAAAGGCTCAAACCCTCGGACCTTTCGTTTTCAATCGGAAAGCGCAAATTCCGCTCCGTCGCGGAAAGGTATATGGGCGCGGCGGTGAAGCTGGTGCATTCCAGGCTGCCGGACACGATGGGCGGCTCCGTATCCGGCAATGCATACGCGCTGGACGCGGGCTGGCTGGCGCACTTGACGGACTGGAACATGTCCGTAGGATTTTCGCTGCTGAATCTGGGCACGAATATGACATACATAAGCGAAGCCAACCCGCTGCCGTCAACCCTGCGCGCGGGCGCGGCTTATACTTATGAGAGAAGCTCCGAGGCGAGGATGAGCGGATTCACGGCCTCGCTTGACATTTCGCACTATATAAAGGAGCAGCAGGCGCATCTCCTTGCCGGGCTGGAAGTGCCTTTTGAAAAAGTGGTCATTTTCCGCGTGGGATACAGGTTTTTTGACGATACCGGCGGCATCACCTTCGGCGGCGGAATCCGGCACAAACGTATTTCCTGCGATATCGGACTGGCTTTCAATGAACTGCTGGGCAATGCCTACCAGTTATCGGCCACATACCGGCTTGGAGACGTGGCGGAGGCAAAGCCGGTCCGGACCGAGCAGAAGGCCAAACGCGGCGTTATGATAACCCTGGACAAGGACGAGGAATTTATAGAAGCCGGCCCCAACCGAAAACCGGAAAAACCGGAAAAACCAAAAACTTTTTCCGAGAGCGTGCAGCGCGAGCATGACCGTATGGAGCGCCGCGTCCGCGAACGCATTTCCGCAGAAGGCATAGACCGGCGAAGAAAACCGGACAATGTAACGCCCGCCACGGAGGCCAGCGAGGATTTTGTGGAAAATCTCTCAGGGACGCCGCAGCCCGCGTCCTCCCCCGCAAAATCAAAGCCTCCCGCCAAGCGGCCCAAACCGGACAGCGAAGACGACCTGATGGTTATTCACTAGCCCGGAAATCGCAGTTGGCAGCGAGAACCGGGGCGGCAGCCGCCGCTGAATTCCGCTGTCCAACTGCAATTTCCGGGTCAGGGAAAGGCCAGTAACTGGCCCTTGAGTATTTTGGTAATATTGCATGATGGTGTTGGAAAACAAATACGCCGCGCGGCGTTTCGCGGCGGAATTCCTGTCAAAATTCTGGCTGCCGGCTGCCGGCATCGCGCTTGACGCCGCGCTTGTTTACGCGGCTTTCCGTTGCGCGTGGTATCTGCGCTTTCACTTCGCGCCGGTGGCGGGGATGCTGCCGCCGCCCGCGGCGGGGTTTGAGTCTTATGCCGCCATGCTGCCGGCGATGGTGCCGCTGTGGCTTCTGGTTTTTCATTACTCCGCGCGGCTGTATTCGGACCCGCATATACCGGCGGAGGACGCCGCCGTCCGCGCGCTGCAGGGCTGCCTGGCGGCCACCTTCCTGACGCTGGCTTTAAGTTTTCTGCTGCGGCAGTTCTGGATTTCGCGGCTGGTGTTTGTGTTTCTGGCGCCGGTATCGGCGATATTTGTGTGCGCGGGGAATCTGGCGCTGCGCGCCGCGCAGCGCGCGCTGCTGAACCGGTACGGCCTAAACCCCCGGATACTGGTTGCCGGAACAGGCAAAGCGGCGGAGTACGCGCGCGCGCGGGTCGGCGGCGCGGGCCGGCAATGCCTTTCCGATTCCGGCGCGGACAAGGGCGCGCTGCTTGCCGCCGTCCGGCAAAACAGGATAGGGCATGTGGTGCTGGCCAACGCCTCGCTCAGCAAGGCGGATCTGCTGGAAACCGCCGATATCCTGGAGCAGGAAGGGGTGGAGCTTTCCATCCTGCCCGGCATAGCCGAGATGCGCACCGGCGAGGTGCAGATGGACGTCTCGCTGGGCCTGCCGATGATGAAAATTTACCACACCTCGCTGTCCGGCCCCAACTACATCAGCAAGCGGCTTTTTGACATCGTCTTCAGCCTGGCGGTGATGACGGCGGGGTTTGTTCCGTTTCTGCTACTCGCCGCGCTGATAAAGCTGAATTCGCCGGGGCCGGTTTTTTTCAGACAAAAACGCATCGGGCGCAACGGCAGGTCTTTTGAAATATATAAATTCCGCACCATGGTCTCCGACGCCGAGGCTAAACTGGAACAGCTGCGCCACCTCAACGAACGCAGCGGCAACGTGTTCAAGATGAAAGACGACCCGCGCCTTACCGCCGTCGGGAAACTGCTGCGGCGGTTTAGCATAGACGAGTTTCCGCAGTTCATCAACGTGCTGCTTGGCGACATGAGCGTGGCCGGCCCCCGCCCGCCCACCGCCGGAGAATACGCCGATTATGACGAGGCGTCCAAACGGCGGCTGCGCGTGCTGCCGGGGATAACCGGGCTGTGGCAGGTAAGCGGACGCGCCGACCTGGATTTTGACCAGATGCTGGCGCTGGATTTCTACTACATAGAGCATTGGTCGCTGGGCATGGATTTGAAAATAATACTCAAAACCCCGCTGGCAATGGTTTCCAGCAAAGGAGCATACTGATGAAAGGCATAATCCTGGCCGGCGGCGCGGGCACCCGGCTGCATCCCATAACGATACCGACGATAAAGCAGTTGCTGCCGGTTTATGACAAGCCGATGGCCTATTATCCGCTGGCCACGCTGATGATGGCGGGGTGCAGGGAAATCCTTATAATATCCACCCCCAAGGACCTGCCGCGCTTCAAGGAGCTTTTCGGAAGCGGGGAGCAGCTGGGGCTCTCTTTCAGCTATGAGGAGCAGCCCGCCCCGCGCGGCATAGCGCAGGCGCTGGTGATAGGCGAAAAATTCTCCGCCGGCGGGCCGGTATGGCTTATTCTGGGCGACAACATATTCTACGGCCACGGCCTGCCGGAGATGCTCTCCGGCGCGGCGCAGCGCAATGCCGGGGCGACGGTGTTCGGCTACCGCGTCTGCGACCCGGAACGTTACGGCGTGGTGGAGTTTGACGCGGCGGGCAAAGCGGTTTCCATAGAGGAAAAGCCGTCAAAGCCCAAATCCGACTATGCCGTTACCGGCATTTATTATTATGACGGCCACGCGGCGGAGATTGCCAAAAGCATAACCCCCTCCGCCCGGGGCGAGCTGGAGATAACCGCGCTCAACAACGAATACCTGCGCCGCGGACGGCTGCGCGTGGAGCTTATGGGCCGCGGCTACGGCTGGCTGGATACCGGCACCTGCGATTCGCTGCTGGACGCCGGGGAGTTCGTGCGCGTCGTGGAAAAGCGCCAAGGCCTCAAAATCGCCTGCATAGAGGAAATCGCCTACCGCCAAAAATACATCACCGCCGCCCAGCTTGAAAAAATAGCCGCCCCGCTGGCCAAAAGCGGCTACGGCGAATATCTGCTGAGCGTCCTGCGGGAAAAATAAGCGCGGCATCCCTCAGCCGCGCGCAAACACATGCGCCTGGAATTCATTGACTGGATTATCATAGCGGCCTCGCTGCTTGTCTGCTTTGTGCCGGCATTGCTGATGTCGCGCCGTTCCGGCAGGGACACCTCGGAATTTTTCGCCTCCGGGCGCGCGGTGCCGTGGTGGCTGGGCGGGCTTTCCATGGTGGCCACCACCTTCGCCAGCGATACCCCCAATCTTGTAACCGACATTGTCCGCCGCAACGGCGTCGCCGGCAACTGGGTGTGGTGGGCGTTTGCGCTGACCGGCGTCTCCACGGTGTTTTTCTACGCGCGGCTGTGGCGGCGCAGCGGGGTGATGACGGACCTGGAATTCTACGAGCTGCGCTACTCCGGCGCGGCGGCGCGGGCGGTGCGCGGGTTCCGGGCGGTTTACCTGGGGCTTTTGTTCAACTGCCTTATAATGGCAAATGTCAATCTGGCGGCCTGCAAGATAGCCGGCATACTATTCGGCATTCCGCGCTGGCAGACGCTTTTGTTCTGCGGCGCGCTGAATGTGGCGTTCGCGGCGCACTCCGGCCTGTGGGGGGTGCTGGTCATAGACATGATTCAGTTTTTCATAAAGATGTCGGCGGTGATAGCGGCGGCTTATTTCGCGCTGAAGCTGCCGCAGGTGGGCGGGCTGTCCGGGCTGGTGGACAAAGTCTCCGCCATGAGGGGGCCGGGCGGGACGCATTACCTGGACATGCTGCCGGATTTCACCGGAAACTGGGAGATGGCGTTTGCCGTCTTTGTGGTTCCGCTTGCGGTGCAGTGGTGGGCGGTGTGGTATCCCGGCTCCGAGCCGGGCGGCGGCAGCTATATCGCGCAGCGGATGCTGGCCTCCAAGTCCGAGAAAGATTCGCTGGGCGCGGTGCTGTTTTTCAACGTGGCGCATTATGTGCTGCGCCCGTGGCCGTGGATACTGGTGGCGCTTGCCTCGCTTATAGTGTATCCCGAATTATCCGACATACAGAAGGCTTTCCCCAATCTGGACCCCACCCTGCTGGGGCATGACATAGCGTATCCGGCAATGCTCAAATTCCTGCCCGCCGGCTTTGCGGGGCTGATGGTAGGCGGGCTTATCGCCGCCAATTCCTCCACCATACTGACGCACTTGAACTGGGGCGCGTCGTATCTGGTGCATGATTTCTACCGCCGTTTTATCCGCCCGGGCAGGGAGGAAAAGCATTACGTGCGCGCAGGACGCATCGCCACGGCGGGACTGTTTGTCTGCGCCGGGCTGCTGGTATTCGCGCTGGACACGGCGAAAGACACGTTTGACATAGTGCTGCAGGTCGGCGCGGGGACGGGGCTTTTATATCTGCTGCGCTGGTTCTGGTGGCGCATAAACGCCTGGTGCGAAGTGGCGGCGATGGTCAGTTCCTTTCTGATTTCCGTCGCCTTCATCCTGCTGCGCAGGGGCTACGGAGTGCATTTCAGCTCCTGCTCCCAGCTTGTGCTGACGGTGTGTTTCACCACCATCTGCTGGCTGGCGGCGGCATATCTGGCCCCCGCCACGGACCGCGGCACGCTGATAAGCTTCTTCAAACTCGTCCGCCCCGCCGGCCCCGGCTGGGCCGGAATCCGGCGCGAAGCCGGACTGTCCGAAAGCGATTTGCCGGGGGGCGGGCGCCTCCCCCTGGCGCTGCTGGGCTGGGTGTCGGGGTGCGCCACCATCTGGTCGTCGCTGTTTGCGGTGGGAAATTTTCTGTACGGGCGCGCGGGCTACGGTTGCGCGATGCTTGCCGTTTTCATCACCGGCGGACTGACTCTGCTCTGGGTTATCCGGCAGTTGTGGACAGAACCGCAACCCGTCAGCAGGTAATTACAACGCACAAATGCACAGGGATGTCGCGCTCGCCGCCGGCGAATTCCGCTGTCCAACTGCGGAAAACGGGTAAGCAGCTATGCGCCTTTTGAGCAGGCCGCGCAGGCCGGGTTTTTTGCGAGATTGATTGTCTTGGTTTCGCAGGACAGCACGTCAAAAAGCCACAATTTACCTTCCAGCGCGCTTTTCCCCGCGGCTATGAGCTTTATGGCTTCCGCCGCCTGAAAAGCGCCCATCGCCCCGGCCACCGGGCCGCATACCCCGTAATCGGAGCAGGAGCCGTGCCTGTCGCATGCGGTGGCGGGGTAAAGGCATTCATAACAAGGGCCGTATGCCGGGTTGAATACCGCCAGTTGCCCCTCCCAGCGGTATACTGCCGCATATACGCATTTAACCTTCAGTTGAATGCAGGCCCGGTTGAGGATTTTCCGTGTAGGGAAGTTGTCAGAACAATCCAATGCTAGGGTTTTCCCCGCCAGCAACTGCCGGGCATTGACGGCGGACAGCCGCTCCGCCGCGGCTGCGACTTTTATGCGGGGTGTTTGTTCCGCCAGCCGCTTTGCGGCGGTTTCCGCTTTTTGCGCGCCCACATCGCGCGCCGTGTACAAAATCTGGCGGTGCAGGTCGGTTTCCGCGATAACGCCATCGTCTATCACCGTGATTTCGCCAATACCGGCGGCGGCCAGATACGGCAGAGCCGCGCAACCCAGCCCGCCCGCTCCTACAACGGCGATTTTCGCGTTTCCAAGCCTGGCCTGGCCCTCCGGCCCTATTTCCGGCAGCAGCATCTGCCGCGCGTATCTTTCCATTTGATATACTATACAACATGAAAAGCCAAGAGATAAGAGCCAAATTCCTTAAATACTTCCGCAATTGCGCGCATACGCCGGTCAATTCCAGCCCGCTGATTCCGCAGGACCCTACACTGCTTTTCACTTCAGCCGGCATGGTTCCGCTGAAACCTTATTTCCTGGGCCTGAAAACCGGCATGAGCCGCGCCGTAAGCTGCCAGAAATGCTTCCGCACCACCGATATAGAGCGGGTGGGAATGACGGCGCGGCATCTTACGTTTTTTGAAATGCTGGGCAATTTCTCTTTCGGCGACTATTTCAAGACCGAAACACTGGACTGGGGGTGGGAATTTCTTACAAAGCAGATGAACATACCGCCGGACAGGCTCTACGCCACCGTATACAAGGGCGGGCTGGCCCCGCGCGACGAGAAGTCTGTGGAGATATGGCAGAAACTGTTCCCAAAACATTTGCGCGACAGCCATATAAAAGAACTTGGCGACGATACAAATTTCTGGACCATGGGCCCCACCGGCCCCTGCGGCCCCTGTTCCGAGATTTATTACGATTTCGGCCCCGGCGATTACGGCCCGCACGAATGTTCCGGGGTAGGCTGCGACTGCGACCGCTACATAGAAATATGGAACCACGTCTTTACCCAGTTTGACCGCCATGCGGACGGCACGTTAAAACAGCTCCCCCGCCGCAACATAGACACCGGCATGGGGCTGGAGCGGCTTGCCGCCGCAGTGCAGGGCAAAAAAACGCCTTTCGCAACGGACTTGTTTGAGCCGATTATCGGCCAGGCCGCCGGACTGCTGGGCTTTGAGCCCTCTTTTGACGCCAAATTCAACCCCGCCACAAAAAAACCGTATATAAACGGCGCCAACGTAATCGCGGACCATTGCCGCGCGGCGGTGTTTCTGGTCTCGGAAGGCGTAACGCCCTCCAACGAGGGGCGGGGCTACGTGCTGCGGCGCATTATCCGCCGCGCGGTGCGCTACGGCGCGGTGATGGCTAAAGACAAAAGCGGGCCCTTCCTGCATAAGCTGGCCCCGTCCGCCGCCGCCATATTCAAGGAGCGCTACCCGGAGCTTGAGAAAAACCAGCAGCTTGTGTGCGACACCATCAAGGCAGAGGAGGAGCGTTTCCTGGACACATTGGAAGCCGGCGAGAAAATGCTTCAGGACCTTTTCGCCAAATGCTCCGGCGGGTCTTTTCCGGGGGAGGAGGTTTTCCACCTCTACGAAACCTACGGCTTCCCGCTGGAGCTTACCCGCGAACTTGCCCAGAAAAACGGCATTGCCGTGGACGAGGAAGGCTTTGAAAAAGCCCGCGCAAAGGCGCAGCAGGCGGCACGGGCGAACTGGAAAGGCTCCGGCTCAAAAGACGTCTTTTTATTCCAGAAGGCGGAGGAGTCTTTCCCCCCGGCGGTGTTTACGGGCTACAACTCGCTTTCCGAGGAAACTACGGTAACCGGCATTCTGAACTCTTCCGGCGAGATTGTGGATTCGCTTGAAAAGGACGGCGCGGGATATGTCTCGCTGGCGGTTACCCCGTTTTATGCCGAATCCGGCGGACAGACCGGCGAGGCCGGCGTGATAACCGACGGCAAGGACAATATCATAGCCGTGGTGGAAGACACGCAGCGCCCCATCGCCAAAGCCGTGCTGCACAAGGTGCGCGCGCTGGATAAAATATCCACGGGCATGGCGGCGCGCGCCACGGTTTCAAGGCCGCTGCGCCGGGCCAGCGCATGCAACCACACCGCGGTGCATCTGGTCAACGCCGCGCTGCGGCAGGTGATGGGTTCCGGCGTGCGGCAGGCCGGCTCTTACGTGTCGCCGGAGCGGTTCCGCTTTGATTACACCTCCAACGCCGCCCCGTCGCGCGAGCAGCTGGCGAAGGTGGAAGAGCTTGTCAACGCCGCCGTGGAAAGCGGCCTTTCCGTCTGCAAGGAGGAGCGCCCGCTTGCCGAGGCCCAATCCCTGGGCGCCACCACGCTTCCCGGCGAGCAGTACGCGGACCCGGCGCGCTTTGTGCTTATCAACAAAGGCGGCTTTGCGCGCGCGGCGGAGCGTTTCAGCCTGGAGCTTTGCGGCGGCATACACGCCGATTCCTCGGGCGAGCTGATGACGGTCAAAATCCTGAAAGATTCCTCCCTTTCCGCCGGAGTGCGGCGCATAGAGGGGGTGGCCGGCGCCGCCGCCATCAAATACCTGCGCGGCACAGCCGCGATAGCGGAGAATTTCTCGGAGCGTTTTTCCGCCGGGCTGGAGGAAGTGGAAAAACGGGTGGAGCGGCTGCTAAAGCGCGAAAAGGATTTCAAGCGCGAGATCGCGGAACTCAAGCAGAAGCTGGTCGCCTGCCAGAGCGCGGACCGGGGCGGCGAAACCGCCTCCGGCGAAAGCTGCGCCCCGCTTTTTGACGTTGCGGGCGGCATGAAGGTGATCGTCTGCGCCAATGCGGACGCGGATGTGGCGATGCTGCGCTCCCTGTCCGACAAGTTCCGCAAGGAGCATCCGGGCGCGCTGGTAATCGCCGCCTCAAAGCGCGAGGATAAAATATCCTTCGTGGCCGCCGCCGAGGAGAATTCCCCGGCGGACGCCTGCGCCGTCGCCAAAGCCCTGGCGGAAAAGCTGGGCGGGAAAGGCGGCGGCAAAAAGGACTTCGCCCAGGGCGGCGGCGAGGCCGCGCATTGGAACAATTTCAAAAAGCTGGCACTGGAGGCGGCGCAGTCCGCCCTCCCCGCGCAGAAAAGCTGAAAATCCCCGTATTCCGCCGCAGCCTCCGTTCCGTGCCGCCCGCGCAAAGCGCAGGCGGCGTTTCGTTCTCGCCGCGGGAATGATTGACACTGGGGTTGGCACGTAAATACAATGCAATTCGGCGTTCACGGAGGGGGGCAATTTGAGACAAAAAATATTGTTCGCCATTTTGGGCATTCTGCTGATGGTGTCGGTTTTGCAGCGGGCAAAGCTCAGGCCGGTTCCGGACGGCTATCGCTATGACGCGCGCGAGGAGCCCGTTCAGAGCGCGCCGGAGTATGCCAAACGGCAGCCGCCGGCAGAGAAATCTCCTGAAGGCTCCGGGCCGGCGGAAAATTTACAGATACCGTCCATGGTGGCCCCGCTGTCGCAATGCGCCGATTTTTTCAGCCCTGAATGCAGCCTTGCCGGGCACAGACTAATCACGAGAAAAGAGGTGATATCCGTGCTGATTGCCGCGTCGGAATACGCGATATATGCAGGCACAACTGACAAGAGGGAAATGGGGATTTTCCGTCTGAACGTCGCCACCCGCGCTTCAAAACTTTTGGCGGATTTTACGAGTTATCCGCTTGTTTCCCCCGGCAGGCAATATATCGCCTATGACCAGTTTGCCGACAAGGAATCGCCGGACGCCCTGACAACAGACATATGGCTTATGGACGCATCCGGCGGGAACAGGCATCCAGTAACCGACGACGGACGCAGCAGAATCATCCGCTGGCTCGGCAGCGGCGAAATGCTGATTGCCAAAGTCAAATTTTCACAAAGAAAGCGGCAGAACATGGAGGATGACTGGTTAAACTGGAAAAAACTTTCCTTTGCCAGAATAAATGCCGCCGGCAAAATGTTGGAAGAATTGTCCGCAGAGCCGCCTCTTGCGGACATACACGGAGCAGTTTCACTAAAATATATCAGCGGCGCTCCGGGGTAAGCATTTTCTAATTGAATAATGAGCCTGAAATCTCTCGTCGTGGCTCCGTCGGGATATTTTTTGCCATGCCTCCCGTTTTGATTGATTTTACCGTGTCTTTTTCCTCCGCTTCGCGCAGAATTCTG
>JBAZJT010000023.1 GCA_041651175.1 Elusimicrobiales bacterium
AGAATTCTGCGCGAAGCGGAGGAAAAAGACACGGTAAAATCAATCAAAACGGGAGGCATGGCAAAAAATATCCCGACGGAGCCACGACGAGAGATTTCAGGCTCATTATTCAATTAGAAAATGCTGTGCGAGCGCGGCGGATTTCAGCACCGCCGCCGGGGAGCCGGAGGAGGATTTCAGCGCGGCGTCCGCCTCCAGCAGCCGGTTGAGCGCGGCAAAAAGCGAACGCTCGCTTCTGGCCTTGCCTTCAGCCGCCAGGCGGCCCGCGTAATAGGGCTTTACGCCCAGTTCCGCCGCGATGCGGCCCTGCTCCATCCCGGCGGAAAGCATTATCTTGACGCGCAGCATTCTTTCCGCGTATTTTGCCATCATGGCCAGCAGGACCACCGGCTCCTCGCCTGCCGCGAGAGCGGCGTCTATGGCGCGCAGCGCGCGCGCGCCGTCGCCCGCGGAAATAGCGTCGGAGAGGGCAAACGGCTCCGCCTCCCTGGCGTATCCCAGGCATTGCAGCACGTCTTCGGATGTTATGGCCGCGCCGTCCTTGTATGCGGCCAGCTTGGCGATTTCGTTTTCCAGCGCGGACAAATCCGCGCCGGAGGATTCAACAAGGGTTTCCGCCGCCTCCGGCGGCAGCTTCGCGCCCATCTCGCCGGCGCGGGCGGCAGCCCATTTCTGCGCCTCCTGAGGACGCAGCGCCTCAAACTCCACCGCTGCGCCCGCCTGCGCCGCCAGGGCGGAAAGGGACGGCCCCCTGGGGCCTTTGCGCCCTCCCCCCTCGCCTCCGCCGGCGACAAGCACAAGGCAGGTGCTTTCCAGCGGGTTTTTGAGATATTCGGACACGGCCTCGCGCCCGTCGGCCTTCAGCGCGCCGGCGCGGCGCACCAGCACCAGCCGCCGCTCCGCGAAAACCGGCGCGGAGGAGGCGGCCTGGGCGATGTCTGCGCCGCCGTCGCGGTCTCCGTAAAAGGAATCAAAATTGAACTCGTCCGGTTTCACCGCCGCCTTTATCCTGGCGGCGGCGCGGTCGCGTTCCCAGCCGTTTTCGCCGGAAAGCCAGTAGACGGGGCGTATTGTCCCCGCCTCCAGCTCGGCGTAAAACCGGCGGGAGTCCAGTTCAGGCATGGCTATTGCGCCGGCTGCGCCGGAACGACGGGCACGGCGGAATTGTCCGAAGCCGGCGGCTGGGAGGCGGCTGCCGGCTGGGCCGCCGGAGCGGCATTCACCGCCGGCTGCGCCGCGGGCTGCGAAGAAACGCCGGACTGCGGCTGCTGCGCCGGAACCGCCGCGCCGGGGGATTGCGCCGGGACGGCAGGCTGGGTTGAAGCGGCAGGCGCGGGGGAAGCGTTTGCCGCCGCGGGCTGGGCCTGATTCTGCGGCCCGCCCACTATACGCCTTTCCGACTGGCTGGAGACGGAGCCGAAACCCGCTATGGCGCGCGTTACTATGTCCTGCGACATGCGCTCCCATATGGCCTGCCGGGCGGCAAGCTCGGTCATTCCGCCGGGAAGCGAGCTGTCCGAATAAATCTGTATGCCTTCCATCGCCGGCTCCTCCCACAGGACGGCGTTGGCTTTTACGTCTATAAACCGGACCTTGAACAGCACCGTCAGCTTGTAGGCGGTGGAAACCTGCGCCGCGTTGTACTGCGTGGGCGTAAGTATGTAGCGCCAGATTTCGCCGGTGATGACGCCGTCGGCCTGCGCCTCGGAGGTTACGGGATAGGTGCCGTCAAACTGGAAGGTCTGCACCAATTGGACGTTAAAGGCGTCTTCCAGGCCGAACTGCTCGGTCCTGTTGAGGAAAGGCCGCACGGCCAGCTTCGTCACATGCTGCGGCAGTATCTGCGGATACGGCCTGTAGACCACATCCGGCGAGTCGGCGCAGCCGCTCAGCGCGGAGGCCGCCAAAAGCAATGCTCCCATTATTTTTTTCATATTCTCCCCCCTATTTGACTATGATGCTGGCTATCCTGCCGGGCACCACTATCACCTTGACGACCGTTTTGCCGTCTATATGTTTGCGGGCTTTTTCCAGCGCGCGCGCGCGCACCGTTTCCTCGTCCCATGATTTGGATATTGTCAGCCTCTCGCGCACCTTGCCGTTTACCTGCACGGCGATTTCAACCTCCTCCTCCTTAAGCATCGCCTCGTCGTAAACCGGCCACGGGGATTTGACCAGAAAGCCTTCCCTGCCCCATTTCTGCCACAGCTCCTCGGTGATATGCGGCGCGAAGGGATGCAGCAGCTTCAGCAGCGTCTCAAGATGAACGGCGTTCACTGTCTGGAGCGGGTGCAGCTCGTTAAAATAAATCATCAGCGCGGAGATGGCGGTATTAAAGCACATCGCGTCTATGTCGGCTGAAACTTTTTTGATTGTCTTGTGCCGCAGCACTTCCAGCGCGCGCCCGCTGTCCGCGCCGCCCAGGCCGTTGTTCTGAATAAGCCCGTCGGCCCAGAAATACACCCGCTTTACGAAACGCGAGACGCCTTCAATTCCCTTCATGTCCCAGGGCTTGGAGGCTTCAAGCGGCCCCATGAACATTTCATACATTCGGAAAACATCCGCGCCGTACTCGTCCACCACCGAATCCGGCACGACGACGTTTTTCTTGGACTTGGACATTTTCTCGTCGGAACGGGCCAGCTCCTCGCCGGTCGCCTTAAGTTTTGCCGGCTCGGAGGAAAAGTCTATGTCGGAATACGGATGGTAGACGCCGCGCCCGTCGCGGTAGGCGTAGGAGCGTATAAGCCCCTGATGGCGCAGCTTCACAAAAGGCTCCTCCGTTGACACCGCGCCTATGTCAAAGAGGAATTTATGCCAGAAGCGGGCGTAAAGCAGATGCAGCACCGCATGTTCGGAGCCGCCTATATAGCAGTCCACCGGCAGCCAGGCTTTCTGTAGTTCGTGAGCGCAAAGCTCTTTGTCGTTTTTGGGGTCTATAAAACGCAGATAATACCAGCACGAGCCGGCCCATTGCGGCATGGTGTTGGTCTCGCGTCTGCCGGGGCCGCCGCATTGCGGGCATTTGGTGTTCACCCAGTCCGCGATATTGGCCAGCGGGGATTCTCCCTCGCCGGTAGGCTGGAATTTATCGGCTGGGGGCAGGGTAAGCGGCAGCTCGCTTTCCGGCACGGGGACCGGGCCGCATTTTTCGCAATGGACTATGGGGATAGGCTCGCCCCAGTAGCGCTGGCGGGAGAAAACCCAGTCCCGCAGCCGGTATGTGGTTTTGGCGCAGCCAAGATTGTTCTGCTCCAGAAAAGCGATTATTTTTTCTTTGGCCCGCGCGGTGGGCAGCCCGTCAAAAAGCGGGGAGTTGGCCGCCGTCCCCTCGCCGCAGAAGCAGCCTTTGCCGTCGCCGCCTTTGACCACTTCAATAACCGGCAGGCCGAACTTTTCGGCGAACTGCCAGTCGCGCTCGTCATGGGCTGGGACGGCCATTATGGCGCCTGTGCCGTAGCCGCCCAGCACATAATCGGCGATCCACACGGGAATCTCTTTTTTGCTGACCGGGTTTGCCGCATACGCGCCGGTGAAGACGCCGGTTTTCTCGCGCCCGGCGTCGCTGCGCTCAAACTCCGATTTCGCGGCGGCGGCGTTTATGTAATTTTCAACCTCCACGCGCTGCTCCGGCGCGCATATTTTGCGCGCCAGCGGATGCTCCGGCGCAATGACCATATAGGTCGCGCCGTAAATGGTATCGGGCCTTGTGGTGAAAACACGCAGCTTCTCCGCGAATTTGACCAGCTGGAAATCAATCTCCGCGCCTTCGGAGCGGCCTATCCAGTTGCGCTGCATGGCAAGGGTGGATTCGGGCCAGTCCAGCCCGTCCAGCCCGGCAAGCAGCCTGTCGGCATAGGCGGTTATTTTGAGCAGCCACTGGCGCATGTTCTTGCGGCGCACTGCCGTGCCGCAGCGGTCGCAGTTGCCGCCGAAAACTTCCTCGTTGGCCAGGCCGGTTTTGCATGACGGGCACCAGTTGATTGGAATCATGCTCTCGTAAGCCAGGCCTTTTTTGAAAAGCTGCAAGAAAATCCACTGCGTCCATTTGTAATAGGCGGGGTCTGTGGTGCTTAATTCGCGCCCCCAGTCGTAGGCCATGCCCAGCATCTGTATCTGCCGCCGGAAATTGTCCGTGTTTGTTTTCGTGGTTTTTTCGGGATGAACGCCGGTTTGAATCGCGTAATTTTCCGCCGGCAGGCCGAAAGCGTCCCACCCCATGGGCCGCAGCGCGTCCGCGCCGCCCATCATGGCGCGCCGGGCCAGTATGTCGGAGGCGGTGTAGCCTTCGGGATGGCCCACATGCAGCCCCGTGCCGGAGGGATAGGGGAACATGTCCAGCGAATAGAATTTTTTACCGGAGGGCTTGCGGGACGCGGCAAACAACGCCGAATCATTCCAACGTTTCTGCTGTTTCGCGTCTATATCGCGGAACGCGGTGTTTTCCCTTGTTGTCTGCATGGTTATCTGCGTCCTATGGAGGCGGCAGGCTCCAGGACGGTTTTGCCGCCATAGCTTTTGAATTTGACGGCGCGGATGACGCCTTCCTCGTCCTCAAAAAACATCAGCGCGCCGCCTTCCGCGGACGCCACACCCTTAAGCGGCCCGTACGAAGCCGGAACGGACGATCCGCCGGCCGCCGGCTGCGGGGCATCGTCTGCTGAATCGTCGGCGTCGCCGGCGGCATCCGCATCATCATTCTGCGCGCCTGAAATGTAGGACACCCCCCTCTGGCCGGGCGCCGTCCCCGCCGCGGGCGCGGCCTGGACGGCGGAGGAGGACTGCGCCACCGCGGTCCTGACCGGGACAAGCAGCCGCTGCCCGGATTTGTGGCGCTTTACGCCGCGCCGCACGGGTTTGGGCGCGCCGCCGTAGCGCTGGCCGCCTGAACTGCCCTGCCGGAGAGCGGCGTTTTCCTTTTTTGCGGCGGGAACCGCCTGCGCGGTTTCCACCGCGCTCTGCGCGCCGGCTGCGGCGGCGTCTATATCCTGCGGCATGGCGGCGCCGCAGCAGCACAGCAGCGCGGCGCAGGCTAAAATAATTTTCATAATACCTCCATGAAATCCGGGCGGCAGAGGGCCGCAGGCCTGATTCTACTTCTTTTTGTTCCAGCCTTTGCTTTTGGCATAGGCCATCACCCCGTCATAAACGCCCTGCGCTATTTTCTTCTGCACGGACGCTTTGGACAGCAGCGCGGCCTCCTTGGGATTGGTCATAAACCCCATTTCCACCAGCACTGCGGGCGCGTAAGTGCCGCGCAGCACGTAAAACGGCGCCTGGTTGACGCCCCTGTTCCTTACGGGGCTTTTCTGGGCCAGAGAGGCGGCAATAAACCCCGCCAGAACCGCGCTCTCGTTCATATACTCCGCGCGCGCCAGCGAGTGCAGCAGCAGCCCCTCCCTGGGGACCGAGGCGCTCTCCAGCCCGCGCACCGCGTTTTCGGATGCGGCCACCTGCTTGGCCCAGGGGTCCTTGGCATCCTCGGACATGAAATAGACTTCAAAACCGCGCTCGGAGCGGCGCTTGTGCGCGTTGGCGTGTATGGAAACGAACATATCCGCCGTTTTGCTGTTGGCTATGTCGCAGCGCCCGTCCAGCGGAATGAAATAATCGGTCGCGCGGGTCAGCAGCGCGGTGAAAACCGCGTTGTTTTTGAACAGCGCGGACAGCTCTTTTGCCACGGCGAGGTTAAGCGTCTTTTCCACCACGCCGCGCCTGCGGCTGCCGCCCGGGTCCTTGCCGCCGTGCCCGGCGTCTATGACAATAAGCCTCTTGCCGGAGCACTGGTCCACTATGGAATCCGGGATATTGAGCCGTTCCTGTATGGTGGCGGCGGTCTCCAGTTCCCGATGCGGCGGCGCGGCGGCTTCGGGCGGCTGGGGTTTTGCCGTATCCCCGCCTGCGCCCGCGGCCAGCTCGGGAACGCTGACCTCCACGGCCAGGGAGCCGCTGTCGCGCGAGACGTTCCAGACCGCCTTCTCGTTTTCAAAATAAACCGATATTTTCACTCCGCCGCCGGCCTCGGACACGGAAACCCTGTCCACAAGGCCGTCGTTGACCGGCAGCGTCTCGCAGGACTGGGCGCTGGCGCCCGGAATCGTGATTTCCAACGTGGACGGGGAAGGCTGCGCCGTGGCATACCCGGACACGCCGCGCAGTTCAAAAGACAGTTCCGTTACCGGCCCCAGCGAGGAATAGTCCGGCCCGCCCACCTGCCACAGCTTGTCTATGTCAAGCGATTTGGCGGTGTCGTTGTAGTCTATGCTGCGGGACAGGGCCGCCCCCAGCTCCGGCGCGGTGAAAACCTCCACCGGGACAAAAGGCTTGCCGCCGGACATGATAACGGGAGCTGACAGGGTTTTCGCGGCGGAGCCGAAGACTGCCTGCCTGGAATCCATGCGCAGCTTCACGGTCAGCCCGGCAAAGCGCAGCTCCAGCCGCCCGCGCGACAGCGCGGCGGAGCCGCCCAGCGCGCGCGCGGTGTCCCTGGCGTCGGCCAGCAGCGCGCCGCCAAGCCGCAGCGTCTTTACCGCCGTCCTGAACTCGCCGCTTTCGGAAACCTGAATCTGCCCGTATTCCGAAGGCGTTTCCGCGCGGCGCGCCGCCAAAGCGGGCGCGCCGCACAGGAGGGACAGCGCCGCCGCTATTCCAATATAATTCTGTAGTCTTCCCATGTAAGCTGCGGATCCGCCTGGATTTTCATGCTCCTGTGTATATTGCGCTCTATCACCTCGTGGCGGGAGCGCAGGCTTTCCGCCAGCATGGGATGCAGCACCACGCGCAGCGCGCCGCCCGGCTTGCCGGAGGTGAGGTTGCGGATTTCCCGCTGGATTTTGATGCGCATGCTCTCGGCGGAAAGCACGCGGCCCGAACCGTGGCATTCCGGGCATTCCTCGGTAAGCAGGGAGACGGTGCTTTCCCGTTTGCGCTCGCGCGTCATTTCCACAAGGCCCAGCCGCGTTATCGGCAGTATCCTGATTTTGGCGCGGTCGCGCTTGACGGCCTGGGCCAGCGCCTCCACCACGCGGTGGCGGTTGGCGGCCTTTTTCATGTCTATGAAATCTATCACTATTATGCCGCCGATATTCCTGAGCCGCAGCTGATGGGCCACCTCGTGGGCGGCTTCTATGTTGGTCTGGGTGACGGTATCCTCCTGCGACTTGCTGCCGGTGAACTTGCCGGTGTTTACGTCTATGGCGCAGAGGGATTCGGCCTCCTGTATGATTATGGTGCCGCCGTTGGGCAGGGCCAGCTTGGTTCTGCGGATGTTCTCTATCTCCGGCTCCACGTTGAAGGCGGCGAATATGGGGGTTTTGCCGGTGTAATGGCGCACGCGCTCCTTAAGCTCCGGCGAGATTTTGGAGACGAACTCCACCACGTTCTCGTAATCCTCGTTATTGTCCAGCAGGTAAATACCGGCCTCTTCCGAGAGGATGTCGCGCGCCACCTGGAGGATAAGGTCCATATCCTTGTGCAGCAGGCAGGGGGCGCGCCCGGCCTCAAAGCGCTTCTGTATGGAATCCCACTGCCGGCTGAGGTATTTGATTTCCCTTTCAAGCTCGCTTTCGGAGGCGTCCTCGGCCTCGGTGCGGACTATGCAGCCCATATTGACCAGATGGGCGGAGGCTATGCGCGCCATGATATCGGTGAGCCGCTTGCGCTTTTCGCCCTCCTCTATGTTTTTTGATATGCCCACGAATTTCTGGAAAGGCGTGAGCACCAGATAGCGCCCGGGCAGGGAGACGTCCATTGTAACCTTCATGCCCTTGGTGCCTATGGCGTCTTTGTTGACCTGGACCATGATTTCCTGCCCTTTCTTGAGCAGGCGGTCTATAGGGTCCTTGTCGCCACCCAGCACGTCGGAAATATAGAGGTAGGCGTTTTTCTCGTAGCCGATGTTGGCGAAAGCGCTGGAGATGCCGGGCAGCACGTTTTCCACCACCGCCTTGTAGATATTGCCCACGATGTTGAGCGAGCCGCGCCTTTCCCAGTGCAGCTCGCTGAGGCGCCCGTCCTCCAGTATGGCGATCCTGGTCTCCTCAAAAGAGGTGTTGGCCAGAATTTCGGTTTTGACGGCTTTACCTCCTCCGCCGCCTCCGCCGCCGCTGCTGCTGCTTCCGACTTTCTTTTTCATGTTGTAAAAATCCTGCATGGAATCCTCCAGAGTTAAGGCGCGCTGAGGCCGCCCGGCGTCTCCCAGTACAACTGTTTTCTGGTGACGGCGAAACCGGATATTTCCCGGTCCAGCCACGCGCGCAGTATAAGTTCCGGCTTGAGGTTGCGGCCCGGACTAAAGCGCAGCATCAGGCGCAGCCTGCCGGAGTCATGCTTCATCTCCATTATCAGGGGTCTGGCGTCTATGCGCTCCTGCGGGCCTTCGTGCTTCTGTTTGACCACCGGTATTTCAGGACGGGCCAGGAAACGCTCCAGCGAAGCGTCCGGCTCCGGCCCGAAATCCCCGGACACTTCATATTCCGCCACGTTGAGCAGCGATTCCAGCGACGGGAAATGCAGCGGAATCCGCTTTACCCCCAGCGCGGAAAACCCGCCGCCGCACGCGGCGGAGAGTTTGGCGAAAGCCTCCCGCTCCGGGACCGGGGCGCAGAGGCAGATGTCGGCGTATTCGGCTTCGCTTTCATAACCCACCGAAATCGCCGGCCCGAACGCCATTCTGGGCAGACGCTTTTTGCCGCCGCTCATGGCACAGGGCAGCCCGCACGACGACACCGCCGCCCGCAGCAAACGTATCTGCTCCAGCTGGCTCAGGCGCGCGGCCTCGCCCTTGCGGGCAAAGCGCGCGCGCAGGCGGTACTGCTTCAAATCAGACAATGGCCATCCTCCTGGCGTAAACAGATTCAACCAGCCCCGCCGCCCACAGCGACGCGACCAGGTTGGAGCCGCCGTAGGACACCAGCGGCAGCGGAATCCCCGCCACCGGCAGCAGCCCCGAAAGCATGCCGAAATTTATCACCATATACACAGAAAACAACGCGAATATCCCGCAGCAGACCAGATAGCCGTACTGGTCCCGCGAAACCTGCCCCGCATCCATAATCCGGCGCAGCATGAACAGGTACAGCAGCAATACACCCAACGTACCGATAAAACCCATCTCCTCTCCCACGACGGACAGCACGAAATCCGTGTGCCGCTCCGGCACAAACCCCAGGCGCGACTGCGTGCCCGAAAACACGCCCCTGCCGAAAAAGCCTCCCGCCCCCATGCCTATCTGCGCCTGAAGCAGATTATAGCTGGCGCCCTTTGGGTCCACCTCCGGCGCCAGGAAAACCTCAAACCGTTTGCGCTGGTATTCCTTGAGCTGGTTCTGCGCCCACACCGCGGTCAGAAACCCCGCCATCACCACCAGCGCGCCGCCTATGAAATACAGCGACGGCAGATATGCCCGGAACTTGTTGGCCAGCCGCCAGCCCAGCCACGCCGCCAGCGCCGCGCCGCCGCAGAAATACAGCGTCGGCAGCCCGAACGAGGCAAGCGAATATATTCCCCGCAGCAGCCCATTCGCCTCCAGCCATTCCGGGTGCATGGCCAGAAAGGTCCACAGCAGCGGCAGCGAGCCGGCGATAAAGCCGTAGCCCAGTATTACAATCAAATGAAACATTCGCGCTCCCGCGCAATAGAGCATTCCTATGATGACCGGAAACGTTATCGCGCAGGCCGAGAAATCCGGCTGCTTCATCAGCAGATAGAAAAACGGGACCGTCAGCAGCACCCCCTTCAGAAGAACGCCGCTTTCCCGTATCCGGGCGGCGTTGCGGTCAAGATAATTGGCGAAAACCAGAATCATGGCGATGCGGCACGGCTCGGAGGGCTGCACGGAAAAAAACGGCAGCTTGAACCATGACCTGGAGCCTCTGTCATAACTGCCGGCCAGCAGAACCGCCACCAGCGCGGCAAGCAAAACCCCGTAAAGTATTTTCCACTGGTCCTGGTAAACCTGGTAATTGAAGCTCCAGCCAAACATGAACAGCAGCGCGGCCAGCGGCAGCGCTATGAAATGCGTCCTCACTATATGCGCGTGCGCCGGCAAGGCCACCGTGGCCGACATTATAGCCAGAGTGCCGATTGTGGTTATCATTAGCACGGCCAGCACCAGCAGCCAGTCCATGCGGGCTTTATGAAGGCCCTTTTCCTGAGGCTCAAATATCATGGCAACTGCTCCATCCCCACAAAAATATCGCGCGCGGGCTTGCGCGTGTCCGCCGGAACCGGATTGCGCGCGGGCTGCGCCGGCGCGGTCTTGGCAGTCCCGGAAGACGGCGCGACGGCGGACGCTGCCTTTGCGGACTTGCCCGGAGAAGCGTCCGGTTTTTCCGGCGGCGGCGCGGCGGCTCCGGCGGGGGCGCCGGTTTTCTCGTCCCAGCGGTAGACGGCTTTTATAATCTCTTTGGCCACCGGCGCGGCGGAAACTCCGCCATGCCCGCCATGCTGTATCAGCACCGCCACCGCCACGCGGGATTGCTGCCCGGGCCGGCGCGCATAAGCCACAAACCACGAATTATCGCCGCCCTGCGGGTTCTGGGCGGTGCCGGTTTTGCCGTAGACTTCCAGTCCCTTTATTTTGGCGGCCTGCCCGCTTCCCTCGTCCACGACCAGCTTCAGCGCGCGGCGCAGGGTGTCCCAGCTCTGCGGCTTCATCGCGGCCCTGTCCAGAAACTGCGGGCTGTGTTTGTACTCCACGCTGCCGTCGGGCCCGGTGATGGATTCCACGTACTGCGGTTTCCAGAAAACGCCGCCGTTGGCCACGGCGCCTATCACCTGCGCCATCTGGGCGGGGGTAACCAGCAGCTCGCCCTGCCCGATGGAGAGATTGAGCGTGTCGCCTATGAACCAGTAGGTTTTGCGCCGGGCGCGTTCCCCCGGGCCGAATACGTGGCCCGCCTTCTCGCCGGGGATGTCTATGCCTGTGGGCTGTCCCAGCCGGAAGGCGCGCTCGTAATTCTCTATCTGCGCCGGGCCTATCTTAATCCCCAGGTTGTAAAAATAGACGTCGCAGGACTTGGCCATGCCCTTGAAAAAATCCGCCCTGCCGTGGCCCTTTTTCTCATGGCATTTGAAAACACGGCTGCCTGCATTGTAATAGCCGGGACAGAAATACTCGTCCTCCGTGGAGAAAGAATCTGTCTCCAGCGCGGCGGCGGCGGTGATTATTTTGAAGGTGGAGCCGGGGGCGAAAGTCCCCTGCGTAACCAGATTATACTCCGGCAGCGTCTTGAAAGGCGCGGCGGAGGCCTGGCTGTCGCTGAAAACCACGAACATATTGGGATCAAAATCCGGCGCGCAGGCCAGCGCCAGCACATCGCCGTTGGCTGGGTTTATGGCGATGGCCGCGCCGGATTTAGTGAGCGAGCCTTTCAGCCCCTCCTCCGCCGCTTTCTGCGCCTGAAAATCCAGAGTGAGGTGAATGTCGCTGCCGGAGCGCCACGGCTTGTTGGCCAGCATGCGGCGCAGCCTGCCCCTGGAATCCACCTCCAGATACAGCCCGCCGTCGCCGCCTTTGAGCTGTTTTTCGTACATTTTCTCTATGCCGCTGCGGCCCAGCCGGGAATCTATGCGGTAGCCGCCGTTCCCGCGCGCGGCCTTCCATTCCTGCAAATCCATCCTGCCCATGTAGCCTGTAAGATGGCTGGCGAATTTGCCGTAGGGATACCAACGCTTGGTCTCCTCCACCAAATCTATGCCGGGATAGAGGGTTTTAAGCTCCGAGAAGGCGAACATGGAGCGCGACGAGAGGTTTTCCGCCAGGCGCACCGGCGCGCCGTTGTCAAAGGCGCGCTGCAGCGTTTCCAGCAGCCCGTCATAATCCGCCGACAGGCGCGGCGCGAAATCCCGGGCCAGTTGTTTCAGATACTGAGGGTCCTTGAGCCTGCCCGGCAGATAAATGAGGCTGAACGACGGCTCGCTTGAGGCTATGGCCACGCCGTCGGCGGTAAGCATCCTGCCGCGCGGCGCGTTGCGGTATATTATATGGGTGCGGTTACGCTCGGCGGCTTTGCTGTAGTAGCCGTGCCGCACAAGCTGGATGCCGGCCAGGCGCACGCTTATAAGCGCGCCGGCAAGCCAGACGGCAAGCCAGAGCTGCTCTAACCGTTCGCGCGGGATTTTTATCTGAGCCATCACCTTCGGCGGGATTTATCCGGCGGCGGCGCGAAAACCGCGGCAAGCGCGAACACAAAAGGCGCAGCCACGGCATTGGCGACCGGCGTGAAAACGGAAAAAGCCCATCCCCTCCAGATAAAACCGCCCGCGAAGACAATCCCCAGCAGCGAATGGAACGCGGCGGCAAACACCGAAGCCGCGGCGGCAAGCGCCATCTGGGACGGCGGCGTCGGGAAATCCAGCCGCCAGCGGACAAACCATATGGCGCGCGCCATAAGCGTGAACGCCAGCGCATGTCCGCCGAACATCCGGGGCGACATGAAATCGAAATACAGCCCGCACATGAACGCAAAGCCGTGCGCCGCCACCGGCCCGCCCAGCACGGCCACAGCCACGGCGGCATCCAGAAGCACGTTGGCCGTTACGCCCCCGGGCGACAAATGCGCGCCCAGCCACCACTGCGCCGCAACACACAGGACATATAGCGCCGCAAGCCTGATAAACGTCATTTCGCCGCCCCCTGCTCCGCAGGCGCGGGCGGACGGTTCCTGCTCATTATGAAAACCTCTTTTGCGGCCTCAGGCCTTACCGCCAGCCGCAAATCCGCGGAAGTAAAGGTCTGAAAACTTCCCGCCTGATGCACCCCGATTATCGTGCCGGCTAAAATCCCCTGCGGAAACACCACGCTGGAACGCGATGTAAACACTTTCGCGCCCTTTTCCACATTCGCGTCCGAGGGAAGATAGTTCAGCCGCAGTTCCGCGCGGCCCCGGCCTTCGGCCAGCGCGTCCCAGTTGCGCCCCTCCACATAGCAGACGGCGGAAAACATCTCGTCCGTGGCAAGCAGGACTTTCGCGCTGTCGCGCCAGACTTCCACGACCTTGCCCACAATTCCGGCCCTGCCGTCCTGCACGCCCAAAACCGGGTCATGCGGCTGCACGCCGGAGGAAGCGCCCCTGTCAACCAGAAAAGATGAATTCCAATGCGCCGGGTCGCGCTCCATCACCCGCGCCCACACCCCGCGCCATTTTTCGGATGCGGAAAGACCCGTTTCCGCCGCAAGCCGCCTGTTTGTCTCCAGCGCGGCCTCCAGCTGGGCAGCCGTTATGTCGGCGTCCTTCTGGCGCAGGCGCAGGGCGCGGTTCTCCTCCTCCGCGTTTATAAGCGCTGCGATATTGCGCGGAGCCCCCGCCGTGATTTCAGCGGCGGAATGCCCCGCGGAAACGAAAGGCAGCAGCGAAAATGCCAGCGCGGCTTTTGCGGAATTCACAACAGGGGAGGAAGGCAGCAACAGAAACAGCAGCGACAGCGCGGAAAAAACCGCCGCCGCTATGGTGGCATGCTGCTTTTCTTTATGCATAAGTCTCCGGGTATAAAACCCGGAAACCCGAGTCCGGCCCCGCCAGACAAACAGCCGGGGCGCGCCCGCGTAACGCGGCGCGCCTCCGGGCTAATACGACTTGCCGCGGTACCAGGATGAAGCGAAATCGGGTCTTCGGTTGCGGATATTGTCAAGCTCTTCTATGAACTTGCCGGTGCCTATGGCAACGCAGCTAAGCGGGTCCGCGGCGCGGTGGACGGGAAGATCCGTCTCCTGCCTGATTAAATCCGTCATCCCGCGCAGCAGCGAGCCGCCGCCGGCCAGCACGAGGCCGCGGTCCACCAGGTCCGCCGCAAGCTCCGCCGGAGTTTCCTCCAGCGCGCCCTTGATTATATCCACTATAAGCCGCACCGGCTCCATCAGCGCCTGCCGTATTTCCTCGCTGGTAACCACCAGCGTCTTGGGCAGGCCCTGCGTCTGGTCGCGGCCTTTGACTTCCATCGTCTTTTCTTCCTTGAGCGGAAACACCGAGCCTATCTGGAACTTCACTTCTTCCGCCGTGGTTTCGCCGATGATTAAATTGTATTTGCGGCGGAAGTACTGCATGATGCAGTCGTCCATCTCGTCGCCGGCGACGTCTATGGATTTGGTGACCACCATGCCGCCCAGCGAGATGACGGCCACCTCGGTGGTGCCGCCGCCGATATCCACTATCATGCTGGCGTGCGGCTCGGATATAGGCAGATCGGCGCCTATGGCGGCGGCCATCGGCTCCTCAATAAGATAAACCTCTCGCGCGCCGGCCTGTTCCGCCGCTTCCTGCACGGCGCGCCGCTCCACTTCCGTAATTCCCGACGGGATGCCTATGACTATGCGCGGATGCAGCAGGTTGCGCCGGTTATGCACCTTGCGGATGAAATACTTTATCATCTCCTGCGTAACTTCAAAGTCCGCTATGACGCCGTTGCGCAGCGGGCGCACCGCCACTATGCTGGCCGGGGTGCGGCCCAGCATCTGCTTGGCGTCCGTGCCGACCGAGAGGACCTTGCGGCTCTCCCTGTCTATGGCGACTACGGACGGCTCGCGCAGGACTATGCCCCTTCCCTTCACATATATAAGGGAATTGGCCGTCCCGAGGTCCATGCCCATGTCGTTGGAGAAGAGACTGAACAGATAATCCAGCATTTTTATTCCACCAGTTTTACCAGGCCCAGCTCCGCCGAATCGCCTTTGCGGCGGCCCAGTCGGAGAATGCGGGTGTAGCCGCCGTTGCGCGCGGCATAGCGCGGCGCCAGCACTTCCACCAGCTTTTTGTAAACGGCTTTGCTCTGCACCGATTCGCGCAGCTTGAGGTGGCGGCCCTTGCGCGCGTCGTTTATTATCCTTTCGGCGACGCGGCGCAGTTCCTTGGCCTTGGGAATTGTGGTGCGCACCTGCTCGTGCATGAGCAGGCTGGCCGCCATGTTGGAAAGCATCGCCTTGCGGTGCGAGCCGGTTCTAGACAGCTTGCGCGGCCCCAGATTTTTTATCATACTAAAAACCCCTTTACTTTGTTTTCATTCCCAGCGACAGCCCCATGCCCTGGAGTTTTTCGGTTATCTCATCCAGGGATTTGGCGCCGAAATTCTTGATGGCCTTGAGCTCGTCGCTCGTCTTAACCACGAGGTCGCCTATGGTGTTGATTTTGGCGGCCTTGAGGCAGTTGGCGGCGCGCGAGGAAAGCTCTATTATGTCCACCGGCTGGCCCAGCAACTCCTCCAGACGCGGCTCCAGCGGCGCGGCTGCGGCTTGAGGCGCGGCCTGCGCGCCCTCCTGAACCTCGTCCGCGGGAGCTGCGGCGGCCTCCCCCTCCGGCGTAAACACATGCAGCGATTTTTTCAGCAGCGCCGCCGCCTTCAGAAGCGCGTCCTGCGGTTTGATGGTGCCGTCGGTGGAAATCTCCAGCACGAGGCGGTCATAATCCGTCTTCTGGCCGACGCGCGCCGGCTCCACATCGTAATGCACCTTCGTTACCGGCGAAAACAGCGCGTCCACCGGTATGAACCCCGCCGGCCTGTTGACCCTGGCCAGCTCCTCGGCGGGCATGTAGCCGCGCCCGGCGGAAACTTCTATCTCCGCCTCCAGCTTGCCGCCATGCTCCAGGTTGGCGATGACAAGGTCCTTGTTGATGATTTCAACATTGTCGGTCTCGCGCACCTGGGCGGCGGTTACCGCGCCCTGCTTGGAAGCCGAGAGATAAATATATTCCCGCGCGCCGTTGTGTATGCGCACGCGCAGCCGCTTGAGGTTGAGCAGGATGTTGACCACATCCTCCCGCACACCGGCGACGGTGCTATACTCGTGCACCGCGCCGTCTATCCTGACGGCGGTTACCGCCGCCCCCTCAAGGCTGGAGAGCAGTATCCGCCGCAGCGAATTGCCCACCGTGTGGCCGTAGCCGCTCTCGTAAGGCTCGGCGGTGAATTTACCGTAAGAATCCGTTGACGATTTGTCTTCCACCTGCACTTTCCCCGGCAGCACCAGTTCTTCCAATGGCATCGCAAACCTCCGTTAATTCCGCAAATCGCGCTGCCGCGGGCTTTAAGCCCGCGGCGGGCCTTTACTTGGAATAATGCTCCACTATCAGCAGCTCCTTGACGGGGAAGGACATTTCGCCCCGGTCCGGCCAGCGGAGCAGCTTGCCCTCGCGCGCGGCGGCGTCGTAGGTGATGAAGCTGGGCCGCAGCGAGCGTTTTTCCGCCGCTTCCAGACCCTGGCGCACAACCAGAGTCTCCGCCGCGGCGGAGGATATGGACACCCTGTCGCCCGGCTTGAGCTGATAGGAGGGAATGTCCACTTTTTTGTCGTTGACCTTGACATGCCCGTGCTTAACCATCTGGCGCGCCGTTTTCAGCGACGTGGCAAAACCGATGCGGCGGGCGATGTTGTCCAGCCGGGTTTCCAGAAATCTCAGGAAAATTTCTCCGGTCTTGCCCGGCGTTTTGGCGGCGCGGGCGAAGGTGTTGCGGAAGGGCTGCTCCGTCATCGCTATCATGCGGCGGGCGCGCTGCTTTTCGGCAAGGCGCACGGCGTATTCGGACTGCTTGCTCCGAAACGACCTGCCGGAGCCGCCGCGCATGGGCGGCTTGGCAGAGCGGCGCTCCATCACGCAGGAAGAATAGCACTTGCCGCCCTTCAGGAAAAGCTTGGTGTCAAGCTTGCGGCATTTTTTGCAGCTGGGACCGGTGTAACGGGCCATAGTATGCGACGCTCCTTGTTAAACTCTTCTCGCCTTGGGCGGACGGCAGCCGTTGTGCGGGATGGGGGTTACGTCCTTGATGCTGATGACGTGCAGTCCCGATGACTGGACGGCGCGCACCGCCGTCTCGCGCCCGGGGCCGGGGCCGCAAACCAGCACGGCGGCCTCGCGCATTCCCAGCTCCACCGCCTTGCCGACGGCCTTGGCCGCGGTTATCTGCGCGGCGAACGGGGTGCCCTTCTTGGTGCCGCGGAAGCCGCAGCCGCCGGAGGTGGCCCAGGTGATGGCATTGCCCCTGTCATCGGTGATGGTGATGACGGTATTGTTGAAGGAGCAGTTGATATGCACAAGCCCGAAAGCGGGCGCGCGGCCCTTCTTGCGCGGGCCTTTGTGCGCCGCCGGCGCGGGCGCCGCTTTGGCGGCGTCAGCCGGCTGCTGGGCGGGGGTCTGTTCCGCCGGTTTAACTGGTTTTTTCTCTTCTGTCATATGTTAAAGGGAAAAGTTTTCCCAATCCTCCTACTTCGCCGCCGCGGCGGGCGCTCCGACCTTGCCGGGCTTGGACGCGCCTACGGTTCTCCTTCTGCCGCGACGGGTGCGTCCGTTGGTGCGGGTGCGCTGTCCGCGCGCCGGCAGGTTGCGGCGGTGCCGCAGCCCGCGGTAGCAGCCGATTTCCACGTAGCGGTGGATGTTCTGGGCAACTTCGCGGCGCAGTTCGCCCTCCACCTTGAGCCCTTTCTGAATCGCCGTGTTCAGAAGACCGGCCTGCTGCTCGGTCAAATCCTTGACCCGTGTGGCGGGGTCTATCTGCCCGTTAAGCCCGGCGAGTATTTTTGTCGCCGCGGCCGGGCCTATGCCGTAAATGTAGCGGAGCGCGATGTCTATGCGCTTGTTTTTCGGCAAATCTACGCCTGATATTCTGGCCATGATGGTCGCTTCTCCTTAACCCTGGCGCTGCTTGTGTTTCTTGGTGGAGCAGATGACCCGCACCACGCCGCCGCGCCGTATGATTTTGCACTTCTGGCAGATTTTCTTCACGCTTGCTCTTACTTTCATCTTAAGTCGCGCCCGATGCCGGGCGCCCTCCGTACATCAAATCCCGCCGGGGCATTGCCGCCGCCGGTCATCTTTCCCTGTATATTATACGGCCCCTTGTCAGGTCGTAAGGCGAAAGCTCCAGCTTCACTTTGTCGCCGGGCAGTATGCGGATATGGTGTATCCTCATCTTGCCTGAGATATGCCCCAGTATCACTTTCCCGCCGGGCAGCTCCACGCGGAACATCGCGTTGGGCATTGACTCCAGTATCTTTCCTTCAACCTCTATCTTGTCGCCTTCGCTTGACATATGGCCCGTACAGGCCCGCCTCCGTTTCTCAGACTGCGGTCAGGACTTCGGCTCCATTCTCCGTTACCGCGACCGTATGCTCGAAATGAGCGGACAGCCCGCCATCCTCGGTAACCACAGTCCAACCGTTCTCTTTCACCCTCACCCGCCAGGCGCCGGTGTTAACCATCGGCTCTATGGCGATGACAAGGCCGGGTTTCAACTCCGGCCCGGTTCCCCTGTCTCCGAAATTGGGGACGGCAGGCTCCTCGTGCAGATTGCGGCCTATGCCGTGCCCCACAAATTCGCGCACCACCGACATTCCCGCGGCCTCAGCCACATCCTGCACCGCGCGCGACACATCGCCCAGCCGGGCGCCGGGCTTTGCCGCCGCCACCGCCGCCGCCAGCGAATTGCGCGTAACCTCTATCAGCCGCGCGGCGCTTTCAGAAACCGCGCCCACCGGCGCGGTTACGGCGGCGTCGCCGTAAAATCCGTCGCACACCGCGCCGAGGTCCAGGCTCACTATGTCGCCTTCGCGCAGAATGCGCCGCTTGTCCGGTATGCCGTGCACCACTTCCTCGTTCACCGAGACGCACAGCGAGGCCGGAAAGCCCCTGTACCCCAGAAAAGCCGCCCTGGCGCCGCGCGCGGCTATTTCAGCCGCCGCAATCTCGTCCAGCCGGCCGGTGGAGACGCCCGGAACGGCGGCCTCCGCCAGAATTTTCAAAACTTCGCCCACCACCCGCCCGGCTTTGCGCATCCTGCCGATATCGGCGGGGGTTTTAAGCTCCAGCGCCGGTTTGCGGCGGATGACGACCTGCCGCTTCACTTCGCTTCAAGCGCGGCGTATATCGCGCCGGAAACCTTGTCCGGCGCGAGGCCTCCGTCAACCTTTATAAAGCGGTGATTGGCTTTATAGTAGGCGACAAGCGGCTCCGTCTGGTCGCGGTAAACCATAATGCGGCGCTTTGCGGTTTCTTCCGAATCATCGGCGCGCTGTACAAGCTCGCCACCGCAAACGTCGCACGCGCCGGCTTTGGCCGGCGGGTTGCTAAACAAATTGTAAATCCTGCCGCATGCCTTGCAGGTGCGCCGGCTGGTGAGCCGCCGTATTATCTCGCTCTCCTGCAAATCCACGAAAATAACCGCGTCCAGACTGCGCCCGGTTTTTTCCAGAAGCAAATCCAGCCCCTCCGCCTGCTCTATCGTGCGGGGGAAACCGTCAAACAGCAGGCCGCCGGCCACTGTTTTGATGCGGTTGGCCACCAGCTCCAGGGTAAGCGAATCCGGCACCAGCTTGCCGGATGCCACTATCTGGGAAACCTGCGTCCCCAGCGGCGTCTTGCGGGAGATTTCGTCCCGGAAAATATCGCCGGTGGAAACATGCGTCAAATCCAGTTTCGCGCACAAAACGGGGGACTGAGTTCCTTTGCCCGCGCCAGGCGCGCCAAGAAGAATAAGATTCATAAGATTATACCAGTTTTTCCGCCGGGAATCTAATTCGCCCCGACGTTGAACCAGCGCCCGCGTATCCTGCCGCCTTTCATGAGCGGCTCGTAATTGCGCATCACCAGATGCGCCTCAAGCTGGCTGATGGTGTCCAGCGCGACACCGACCACTATCAGCAGCGAAGTGCCGCCGAAATAAAACGGCACGTTGAATTTGTTCCTCAGCAAATCCGGCAGCACCGCGATGGCCGCCACAAACAGCGCCCCGCCCAGCGTGATGCGGTTAAGCACCCATTCTATATAGGTTGCCGTCGGTTCGCCCGGGCGTATGCCGGGGATGAAGCCGCCCCATTTCTTCATGTTTTCGGATAGGTCTTTGGGGTTGAGGCTGACCGAATTGTAGAAGTAACAGAAGAATATCACCAGCACGGCATACATTATGTCGTATACGCCGCCGCTCTGGCCGAACACATTGTTCACCCATTGCGACAGCCTGCCGCCGGGGTTGAACTGGGCGATAGTCATCGGCACGCTAAGCAGCGACACCGCGAATATGACGGCGATGACGCCCGACTGGTCCACCTTGAGGGGCAGATAGCTGGACGCGCCGCCGTAGACGCGGTTACCCACCTGCCGGCGGGCGTACTGGACGGGAATCTTGCGCTGCGCCGTCTCCACCCACACCACGCAGGCCATCACCGCAAACACCAGCGCGGCGATGATTATGGCCATGATGATGCTGATTTCGTCGGCCTGAATGAGCCGGATAAGGTTCATGAATGCCGAGGGCATCCTGTCCACTATGCCGGCGAATATTATCAGCGAGATGCCGTTGCCGATGCCGCGCTCGGTTATCTGCTCGCCCAGCCACATCACGAACATGGTGCCGGTAACCAGCGTCAGCACCGTGGTGAAGTAAAACAGCGGCGTGAGATTGGCGACAATCGGTTCCCCCGCGCCGGGCGACATGTGGGTAAGCGCCACCGTAAGGCCGAAGGACTGGAACGCGCCCAGAAACAGCGTGAACGCCCGCGTTATCTGGTTCAGCTTGCGCCGGCCCAGTTCGCCTTCCTTTGCCAGCCTGTCCAGATACGGAACGACATGCGCGCCCTGGAGCAGGCTCATTATGATGGAGGCGTTGATATACGGCATCACGCCCATGGACAGGATGGAGAACCTGCTCATCGCGCCGCCGGAGAAAATATCCAAAAACCCCAGCAGCGAGTTGCGGTGCGCGTCAAAGAGCGCCTTCAGCGCATGGCCGTTGACGCCCGGTATCGGAATGACCGCGCCCAGCCGGTATATCGCAAGCGCGCCAAGCACGAACAGCAGCCGTTTTTTAAGGTCCGGCACCTTGAATATATTGGCTAGACTGGTTGTCTGTTCCATAATGACGCGCGCAACGCGCTATTTCTTTAGAACCGTGGCCGTGCCGCCGGCTTTCTCTATGCTGTCTTTGGCGGATTTGCTGAATGCGTGCGCGCTTACCTTCAGCGCGCGGTCCAGCTTGCCGCCGCCCAGCACCTTGACCGCGCAGGAGCGGCTGACCAGCCCCGCTTTTTTCAGCGAGTCCGGCGTAACTTCCGCGTTGGCAGGGAATTTTGACAGCGAAAACAGATTCACCCACTCGTAGCGGCGGGCGAACTGGACGTTGGAAAACCCGCTTTTCGGGATGCGGCGCAAAAGCGGCATCTGGCCGCCTTCAAAGCCTATCATCTTGCCGTCGCCGGATTCCTTGCGCTGGCCTTTCTGCCCGCGGGTGGAAGTCTCGCCGTGGCCGGAACCGCGTCCAAGTCCGAGACGTTTTTTCTTATGCGTCGCACCGTATTTGGGCGAAAGCGAATGAAGACCTGTCATAGAACCTCTCTATTTTGCCGCCGGTTTGCGGTCTTTTTCCTTGCCGGGAGCGACCGCCTCGGGCGGAGCAACCGTCGCCGCGCCTCGGAGGCTGGCGATTTTCTCTTTGGTGTACAACGTGCCCAACGCGGCGCACGTGGCATACACTGTGTTGAAGGGATTGGGGCTGCCCAGATTTTTGGTCAGCACGTTTTTGACGCCGGCGGCCTCCAGCACCGCGCGCACGCCGCCGCCCGCGATGACGCCGGTGCCCGGCGCGGCGGGTTTCATCCACACCCGTCCGGTGCCGAACTTGCCGACAGTTTCGTGCGGGATGGTGCCATTGACGATGGGATATTTATCCATGTGCTTGCGCGCATGCGAGGCGGCCTTCTGTATGGCCAGCTGCACCTGCTTGCCCTTGCCGATGGAAACGCCCACCTTGCCGTCCATGTCGCCCACCACCACCAGCGCGCGGAACGAGAACCGCTTTCCGCCCTTTACCACCTTGGCGGTGCGGGTGAGGTTGACCACGGTCATTTTCTCCGTTGAATCCGCGCCGTCCGCGCCGTCGCGCCTGAACCCGCGGGAGGATTTCTCCCGCTTGGCGGCGGCTTCCTTCTGGGTGAATGTTTTCTCTGACATGCAAATTTCTCCTTAAAACTTCAGCCCGGCGGCGCGAGCGCCGTCCGCCAAAGCCTTTATCCTGCCGTGGTAAATGCGCCCGCCCCTGTCAAAGCGGACTTCCTTGACGCCGGCTTCAATCGCCTTTTTGGCGATAGTCTCGCCCAGCGACTTGGCCGCCGCGACGTTTTTGGCGCAGCCGCCCTTGGCGGAAACCTCTTTGGTCAGCGTGGACGCCTGGGCCAGCGTTTTGCCGGTATTGTCGTCCACAATCTGCGCGTAGAGGTATCTCAGGCTGCGGTATACCGACAGCCGGGGCTTTTCAATCCCGGCGGCGCACAGCCTGTTGCGCGAGCGCGCCTTCCTGTATTCGTAACGTTCCTGTTTGGTGGTCATGGAATCCTCTTACTTGGCCGCCGCGCCGCCGGTAGAACCCGCAGCGGTCTTGCCGGCTTTGCGCTGTATATGCTCACCCTGATAGCGCACCCCGGTCCCCTGGTACGGTTCCGGCGGGCGCAGCCGGCGCAGCCGCGCCGCGAAATCGCCCACCAAAATATTGTCTATGCCCTTGATGGAGACGAGGGTCTGCTTCGGGTCCACCTCCACCTTCAGGCCGGGAGGGACATCCATCAGCACCGGATGAGAGAAGCCCAGCTCCATATTGAGCTTTGTTCCCTGCACCTGAGCTTTGTAGCCCAGCCCGTTTATTTCCAGCGTCTTGGCAAAGCCCGCCGACACGCCCGTCACTATATTGGCCAGCCGCGCGCGGGTGGTGCCGTGGTGGATGTTGACCAGCCTGCGCTCGCCGCCGGACATCTCCACGAAAAGCTTGCCGTCCTTGACGGTTACGCCGATATGCTCCGGCAGGGTGTAGCTCATTTTGCCCAGCGGGCCTTCCGCGCTGAACTGCTGCCCGGAGACGGACACTTTCACCTTGTCGGGCACGGCGATGGGTTTTTTTCCTATTTTGCTCATAATCACCACACCTGGCAGAGAACTTCGCCGCCGACTTTTTTCTTCCTGGCGTCCGTGTCTGTCATCACCCCCGACGGGGTGGACAGTATCGTTATGCCGAAGGGGCCACGCACTTTGGGTATTTCGGTATAGGGGCGGTACACCCTGCTGCCGGGGCGCGACACGCGCCGCAGCCCGTGGATGACGGCCTCTTTCTCCGGCGTGTATTTGAGGACGACGCGCATTATGCCGCGCTTGTTCTCGGTGCGCATGGGCTGGCAGCCGAAAATATAGCCTTCCTCTTTAAGCACGCGGGCGATTTCCATTTTCAGCCTGGAGAAAGGAACGTCCACGCGCTCCTTGCCCGTGCCGTTGGCGTTGCGTATTCTGGTCAGAAGATCTGCGATAGGGTCCATTGGTCAAACCTCACCAGCTTGATTTCTTGACGCCGGGGATAAGTCCCTCGTGCGCCATTTTGCGCAGGCAGATGCGGCAGAGCCCGAAGTCGCGGTAATAGCCGCGCGGGCGTCCGCAGATCTGGCAGCGGTTGCGGTAGCGCACCGCGAACTTCTGCGGTTTGCGCAGTTTAGCCATCCATGCTGTAGTAGCCATATAAATTACCTCGCGGAGGCGGCCTTTTCCGCCTTGCGGAAAGGCATGCCCATCAGTTCCAGCAGCAGCCTGCCGCCCTTGTCGTCATCGGCGGTGGTCACGAACGTGATGTTCATTCCGCGCGCCTTGGGCGATTTCTCCACGTCGACTTCGGGGAATATGTGATGTTCCTTCAGTCCGATGTTGAGGTTGCCGTGCCCGTCAAAGCACTTCGGGTCAAAACCCTGGAAGTCGCGTATTCTGGGGCAGGCGACAGAGACGAAGCGGTCCGTGAACTCGTACATCATCATGCCGCGCAGGGTTACGCGCACGCCGATGGGCATGCCCTCGCGCAGCTTGAAGTTGGAGATGGACTTTTTCGCCCTTCGCACCTGCGGCGCCTGGCCGGAGATGCGGGACAAATCGTCTTTGGCTGTTTCAAGAGCCTGTATGTTTTCCTTCGCCTCGGAGACGCCGATGTTGATTACAACCTTCTCCAGCTTCGGCGCCGACATGGGCGAGGAAACGCCAAGCTCCTTTAGCATGGCCGGCAGTATCCGCTCCCTGTATGCCGACTTGAGGCGCGGCATATAGTCTTTCGGAACGGACTGGACGGCAGTTTCCTTGGCGCGCTTTTCCGCCGGCCCCTTGGCCGGCGCAGCCGCCTGCTTCGTCTGTTTGTTTTCTTTTTCTTTGGACATACTTCAAATCACAGCGTCTCGCCGCATTTGCGGCACAGACGCACACGGTCGCCGGACTGGAGGCGGCCCGCTTTCGGTTTGGCGGCCTTGTTGCACTTGGGGCAGACCAGCGCCACGTTGGAGATATGCAGCGGCATCTCCTTTTTCTGTATACCGCCGGGCTTGTTCTGCGCGGCGCGCGCGTGCTTTGTGACCATGTTCACGCCAGCGACCAGAACCCTGTCCTTGCCGGCAATGATGCGGCGCACCTCGCCGCGCTTGCCTTTGTCCTTGCCGCACAGAACCACTACGGTGTCTTTGGCTTTTATGGTAGTCATCTCAAACCTCTATACCACTTCCGGCGCAAGCGAGATTATTTTCAGGAAATTCTTCTCCCGCAGTTCCCGCGCGACCGGGCCGAAAACGCGGGTGCCTTTCGGCTCGCCGTTGGCGTCTATGACGCAGACCGCGTTGTCGTCAAAACGGATATACGAACCGTCGGGGCGGCGGCTTTCCTTGTGCGCGCGCACCACCACGGCCTTGACCACGTCGCCTTTCTTGATGGCGGCGGTGGGCAACGCGTCTTTCACCGAGCAGACCACTATGTCGCCCAGGAAGGCGTAGCGGCGGTGATGCCCGCCCTGGATTTTGAAGCACATCAGCTTTCTGGCGCCGGAATTGTCGGCGACGTTAAGCATCGTCCTTAGCTGTATCATATGTCCCTATACCCTGGCCTTGGAAATAACGCGGACCACCCGCCACCGTTTAAGCTTGGACAGCGGCCTCGTGCTGGCGATTTCCACCACATCGCCGGATTTGGACTCGTTGCCCTCGTCGTGCGCGTAGAATTTGCTGGTCCGGCGCAGCACCTTGCTGTAAAGCGCGTGATGCGCGGCGCGGCCCACTTCCACCACGCGGGTTTTGCTCATCTTGTCGGAAACCACGGTTCCCTGAAAAGTCTTGCGCTGTGCGCGCGCGTTTTCTTCCATATATCCTCTTATTTGGCGGGCTTGGCGGCGCGCGCCTTCTGCGCGGAAACCGTCTCAAGCAACGCGATTTTGCGGCGCAGCGCGCGCAGCTCCAGTGGATCGGTGAGCGGCGTCATCTTATGCCGGAACTCCAGGCTGAACCGTTTCTCCCGCGCCTGGCGCAGTTCGGAGCCCAGTTCCGCCGGGGTCAGATTTTTAAGCGCTTCTTTGTCTTTGGTCTTCATGGCAACCCCTTAATGCCGCACCACGAAACGGGTGCTTATGGGCAGCTTGGCGGCGGCCAGCGTCATCGCCTGGCGCGCGTCGGCCTCGGTCATGCCCTCTATTTCAAACATCATCCGGCCCGGCTTTACAACCGCGACCCAATGGTCCGGCGCGCCCTTGCCTTTTCCCATGCGGGTTTCGGCAGGGTGCTTGGTTACGGCCTTGTCCGGGAAAATACGTATCCAGAGCTTGCCCTTTTTCTTGAGGCAGCGCGCCAGCGTAACGCGGGCGGCCTCTATCTGGCGGGCGGTTATCCACTTCGGCTCCAGGGCTTTAAGCCCGTACTCGCCGAAAGCCACCGTTACGCCGCGCTTGGCTTTCCCCTTGATGCGGGGCGCGCTATGCGTTTTGCGGTACTTCACTCTTTTTGGCATCAGCATTTGCGGCGGCCTCCTTGTTTTCAGTCTGTTGCGGCTGTGCGGCGGTTTCCTGCCTGACCTGCTCCTCCGGCCCGAAATCGCCGCTGCGGCGCATCTCGGCCAGGATTTCGCGCGGCGACTTGGCGAAATGGAGCTTCTTGAATATCCACACCTTGACGCCTATTTTTCCGCTTACGGTGTGGGCTTCCGCGAAACCGTAGTCTATGTCGGCGCAGATAGTATGCAGCGGGACGCGGCCCTCGCGCTTCCATTCCCGTCGGGCGATTTCCGCGCCGCCGATGCGCCCGGAAACCATGATTTTGATTCCCAGCGCCTTGGCCGACATCGCACGCTCCATAGAGCGCTTCAGCGCACTGGCGTAATGCGCGCGCTTTTCAAGCTGGAAGCAGATTGATTCCGCCACCAGCCGCGCGTCCAGCTCCGGCGTCTTGATCTCCATCACGTTGACGAAGGTGCGGCTGCCGGTGATGCGCTCTATCTCGTTTTTTAGCGCTTCAATATCGGCGCCGCGCTTGCCTATGACTATGCCGGGCCGCGCGGTGTGCACGTTGACGCGCAGGTAAGAACCGGCGCGCTCTATGCCCACCCAGCTTACCGCCGCCATATGGAAGCGGCGCCGGATGATGGCCCGTATCTCAAAATCCTCGGCAATCAGCGCCGGCATGTGGCGGGGCGAGAACCATTTGGACTGCCAGTCCTGCACGTATCCCAACCGCATTGATCTGGGGTGTATTTTATGGCCCATAATTTCCGGCGGTCAGACCGCCTCTCCTTTCCCGTCGGAAACGATGACGGTCAAATGGCACATCTTGCGTTTGAACGGCATCGCCCTGCCCTGCGGGCCGGGCTGCATGCGCTTGAGCTGCCCCATCGGCCCCTGGTCGGCGAAGGCGGTAACGATGCGCACGCCGGCCATATCCAGCTTTTTGCCGGCCTTGACGGAGAGATTGGCGGCGGCGGAGTTGACGGTCTTGGCGACCAGCTCCCCGCAGCGGCGCGGCACGGAGGAAATAATATCCTGCGCGGCGCGCACGTCTTTTCCGCGTATCTGGTCCAGCACCTGCGCCACCTTCCTTCTGCCGAACCGCTGAAATTTCGCCTTGGCGACTGCTTCCATAATAATATCCTCTCCGAAATATCAGGTAAGCTCGGTGGCTTCCTTGGTATGCGCCGCGCCGTGCCCCTTGAACAGGCGGGTGAACGAAAATTCGCCCAGCTTGTGGCCGACCATGCGCTCGGTCACGTAAACCGGCAGGAACTTGCGCCCGTTATGCACGAGGAAGTTATGCCCCACGAAATCCGGGGTTATCGTGCAGGCGCGCGCCCACGTCTTGACCGGCTTCTTGTCGCCGGTGCGGTTCATTTCCTGTATCGCCTTGAGCACGTTCGAGTCAACGAACGGCCCTTTTTTAGTAGACCTTCCCATATCTCATCACGCTCCCGCGCTGCCTTTGCGCCTGTCCTGCACTATCATCCAGTCCCACACCTTCGGGGACCGCGTTTTGTAGCCTTTTGACGGCTGATTCCACGGCGAGCGGGGCACGTTGTTGCCCTTGGAGCGGCCTCTGCCGCCGCCCATCGGATGGTCAACGGCGTTCATCGCGCCGCCGCGCACCGTGGGCCGCCAGCCGCGATGCCGGTTGCGGCCCGCGTTGCCGATGATAACGGTGTTATGCTCCACATTGCCCACCTGGCCCAACGTGGCCATGCAATCTATGGGCACGCGCCGGATTTCGCCGGAGGGCATTTTAAGCTGCGCGTACAAATCCTCTTTGGCCATAAGCTGCGCCTGCCCGCCGGCAGAGCGCACCATCTGCGCGCCCTTGCCGGGCCGCATCTCCACCGCGTGGATGAAGGCGCCTTCCGGTATGTTTTTTATCGGAAGGGCGTTGCCGGGTTTCAGCTCGGCATCGGGGCCGCTCATCAGCTTGTCACCCACCTTTATTCCGGTGGGCTGGAGGATATAGCGCTTCTCCCCGTCGGCATAATTGAGCAGGCAGATGCGCGCGCTGCGGTTCGGGTCGTACTCTATGGAGGCGACCGTGGCCGGCACGCCGAACTTCTCGCGCCGGAAATCTATCGCGCGCAGGGCGCGCTTGTGTCCGCCGCCGTGGTGGCGCACCATCACCATTCCGGTGTTGTTGCGCCCGCCTTTCTTGCGCAGCCCGCGGGTGAGCTTCTTTTCGGGGGAGGTCTTGGTTATCTCCGAAAAATCCGCCACCGTTATGAACCTGCGGGACGGGGTGTAGGGTTTGAATGTCTTGTTGGGCATAAAATTTCCTCTTTAGGCCGCCGGGGTGGTGTCTATCTTCTGGCCCTGGGCCAGCGTTACCACGGCTTTTTTCCAGTCCGGCCTGCGGCCCGCAAACCGCCCCATCCGGTGTATCTTCCCGCCGACGATGGAGGTGTGGACCTTGGTAACCTTCACCTTGAACATTTTTTCCACCGCGGCGCGGATTTCGGTTTTGGTGGCGCTTTTGTCCACCGCGAAGCTGTAGCGGTTTTCCTTGTCGCGCAACTCAAGGCTTTTTTCGGTCTGAAGCGGCCTTTTCAGAATGGTGTAAATGTCGCCGTTCATTTGGCCTCCTTGCCGGACCACAGGCCGCTGAGGCTTTCCAGCGCGTCCCTGGTGATGATGATTTTGCCGCTGTTAAGCACGGCGTAAGCGTTAAGCTCCGCCGGGCGGCAGTTGGAAAGCCCCGCAAGGTTGCGCGCCGCTTTCTCAACATTCGCGCTGGAGCGCATGGTAACCAGCAGCGGCTTGCGGCCCGCGCCCAGGGCGCGCAGCACGGCTGCAAGCTCCTGGGTTTTGGGCTCGGGGATGTCAAATTTGTCCACCACCACAAGCCCGCCCTCGGCGAACTTGGCCGACAGCGACTGCGCCAGCGCCAGCCGCCGCTTGCCAAGCGGAAATTCCCGCCGGAAGGAGCGCGGCTGCGGCCCGAACACCACGCCGCCCTTGCGCCAGATGGGCGAGCGGGTGCTGCCGTGCCGCGCACGGCCCGTATGCTTCTGTTTCCACGGCTTCCTGCCGCCGCCGGAAACTTCGGACCTGCGTTTGGCGTGCGCGGTTCCCTCGCGCTGGTTGGCCAGATAGGAGGTAACAGCCTCGTATAGGAAATGCGCGTCCGGCTTATGGCCGAACAGCGTTTCCGAAAGCGGGCAGCTGCCCACCTTTTCGCCTTTGATGTTGACTAAAGTCGTTTCCATGTCATCCTCGGAAAGCTATTTCTTGGCCGCGGGCTTGGCCGCGCCTTTTTTGGCTTTCTTGTCCGTGACAACCTGTTCCACCCGCTTCTTGCGCGGCTTGGAAGTCTCCAGCACAGCAACGAGGCCGCCGTTGGTTCCGGGCACCGCGCCGTTGATATAGAGGAGATGGCTGTCCGCATCCACCTTCACGACCTCCAGCTTGGCGGCGGTGAAGGTCTGGCAGCCCATATGCCCCGCCATGCGCTGGCCGGGTATGACCCGCCCCAGCGACCGGCGGGAGGCAATAGATCCAGGCGCGCGTTCCTTGTCAGACGAGCCGTGCGAGCCGGGCATCCCGTGGAAGCCGTGGCGCTTCATGCCGCCGGCAAAGCCGCGGCCCTTGGTAACGCCCTGAACGTCCACATAATCCCCGACGGCAAAGCGGCTGGCGGCGGTAACAGTCTGCCCCGTTTCCCAGCCATTGATGTCGGAGAGGCGGAACTCGCGCAGCCGGCGGGCGGGGGTTACGCCGCGTTTGGCGAACTGGCCCGCCACCGGTTTGGACAGCGATTCCAAATCCGTCTCGCCGTAGCCGAGGCAGATGGCGCTGTAGCCGTCTCTTTCCGGCGTGCGCACGTTTGCGACCACGCAGGGCCCCGCCTTGACGACGGTAACGGCGCGCAGCCGCCCCTTGCCGTCAAATATCTGAGTCATGCCCACTTTTTCGCCCAGAATGGCGCGCAGCCCCGTGGGCGCGGGTTTCTGCTGCGGCAGGGCCGCCGTCTCCGCCGGCGCCGGGGTTTCCGGCGTCTGCTGCGCCGCCTGCGGCGCGTTGGATGCAGTGTTCAAATCGGACATATAATCTCCGCAATCGCGGACAAAACGGCCCCTCCCCGCCATGACTGCGCGGGAAAGCGCCGTCCTGCTCCGCTATTTCTTTATCTCCACGTCCACGCCGGCGGGGAGGTCGAGCTTCATCAACTCGTCCACCGTCTTGGAGGTCGGGCTTTTCAAATCTATCAGCCGTTTGTGCACGCGCATTTCAAACTGCTCGCGCGACTTCTTGTCGGTATGGGGAGAGCGCAGAACGGTGTACTTCCGAATTCTCGTCGGAAGCAGCACCGGCCCCGCCACTATCGCGCCCGTGCGCCTGGCTGTATCCACTATGCGGGAAACCGACTGGTCCAGCATTCTGTGGTCGTAGGACCGGAGTTTTATCCTGATGCGCTCCTGTCCGTCCAGGCGGACGGCCTTGCCGTCGCTGTGCTTATGTTCATCTGCCATGACATGTCCTCTCGTGAATCGGTCTCAACATTATAGCAAAAACGAGGCCGTTCTACTCTATGACCTCGATAACTACGCCGGCGCCCACCGTGTGCCCGCCCTCGCGGATGGCAAAACGCAAACCTTTTTCCATCGCTATCGGCGTGATGAGCGTTACCGTCATCTCCGTGTTGTCGCCGGGCA
>JBAZJT010000024.1 GCA_041651175.1 Elusimicrobiales bacterium
AAGCGGATGAAAAGGAACAGGTAAAAGGAGGCGTTATCGGGCAATAAAAAGAGCGAAAAAATCAGGCACAAAAACATTCCCGGCTTTCATTGGCAAAAGCACGGGCTACTGAAGTTTTCAGGTTAACCGAATCAGCAAAGAAATGAATGAGCAAATGCTTCCTGAAATTGCTCCGCAGAGATTGATCGAAATGGAACGTTTGCTTGAGGCTGTCCGTTTCACTTTCATGGAGTTGCACGATATTCCGAAACATGAATTGAGGCCATATGTTACAGGAGAATTGCCTGTCATCGTGGAAATACCAGCATCAAATTAGCTACCAATATCCACAGTGTCGGAAATTTGTTGTTTTACTTTTAATCGGTTCTGCTCTTTCCATTCACAGTGACTTGGGATTCGAGCTGATGTTTAAGACGTTTAAGGTCAATGCCAGGAACTTAAGCCGATTTCTCGTCGTGACAGACGGAACTGCCCATTTTACATTTACCACGCCAGCAATATCGGCGATTGCCGTGTCCGACGGGCAGTGAAAACACAATTATCGCATCGGGGCAGCTTTCACCATTTCATACAACACATCAAAACGCCTATTCCTCCAATACAAACGGCTCTTAAGTTCCTGGCATTGCGTTTAAGGTAGATTACGCCCTTGCCCCGTATCAGGACCTGGGGGCAACGCACCGCGTCGCGCTTACCTACAGCTTCCTAAGGGAATAGGCGGGAAATCCCGTTTTCCGCAGACGGAAAGCGCGCGCATGCGGCACCGCATGCGCGCGCTTTTTCCCATTTCCCCTCCCGCCTCCGGCTAAAGTTATATAATGTCCCAATGAAGACATTTTCATTGGCGGCTGCGCTTTGCGCGGCGCTGGCTGTTTCCTGTTTTGCCGGGGATGGCGCTTCCCCGCCCCATCCGGCTTCCGGCGGGCGCGGCGGACATGCCGCAGTTGCGCGGAACAAGGCGAAGCCGCCCCGGCATGGCGCCGCTTCTCATCGCGCCAAAGCGGCGGCTGGACAGGCGTCCGCTCAGGCGCAAGACGACGCTCCCGATATAACGTTGTTTTACACCTACGACTGCGAACATTGCCTGAAAGCCAAAAAGTGGCTTGATACTTTCGCCGCAGGTCGGCCCGGTCTGCGCGCGGGTTTATACGAAATCAAAAAAAGCGCCTCAAACCGCGCCCTGTTTGAAAAATATGCCGCAAAACACGGACTGAAACCGGCATCCGTGCCTGTGTTCTTTGTAAAAGGGGGGTGCATAGCCGGCTTCACCGAGGGACGCACGGATGTTGCGATAGAGGCTGCGCTGCAGCCGCCGCGCCCCGCCGGCCTGCCCGCGCCGCAGACAACTCCGCGCAGCATCATACCGCTTTTTGGCGCGGTTGACCCGCTTACCATTCCGCTGGTCAAATTCACTGCTGTTGCCGGGTTTCTGGACGGGCTGAGCCCCTGCTCCATGTGGGCGCTGATGTTCCTGGCGGGGCTGCTGACCTGTCCCGCGTCCCGCAGGCAGAGGCTGGCAGCGATAGCGGTGTTCTCCACGGTGTCCGCCGCGGTATATTTCGCCTTCATGGTATCCTGGCTGAAAGTTTTCCTTGTGCTGGGTTTCGGCAGGTGGATAACCGTGTCGGTGGGCTGCGCGGCGGCAGCGGCGGGGGCGGTATACCTCAGGGAACTGCTGCCGGCGGATTCCGGCGGCCTGGTTGACCGGATACGCGCTCTGGAAATCAAAATGCCGGTTTCGCTCGCCGCAGTCGCGGCGCTTGCGGCGCTCTCCGGTCTTGTTTCGCTGGGCTGCACCGCGGGGGTGCCGGCTATATTTGAAAAATTGCTGTCCGTGAGGCGTATCCCGGCCTGGCAGCAGTACTGGCTTACCGGGGTTTACAGCGTGTTGTATGCCACTCCGCTGACCATTCTGGCGGTGGCCACCGCCTCGGCTGTTGAACGGCATGAACTGGACGCGCGCCAGGCCGGGGTTTTCAGAATCCTGGCCGGCGCGCTTATGGTGTTTTTCGGGCTGATGGTAATAATCATCTCCAGATGAGCTATTTCCTGCTGGCCGCGCTTAACCTGGTTTTTCTGCCCGCCGCGGCGGCTTATCTGCTCTGGTTTCTTGTTTCCCCGCGGCGCGCGCTGCTTAAGGAGCTGGCCGGGGAGCTTAAAGAGCGCGTCGCCCTCTATTCCGCCAGGCCGGATTTCAAAGGCTGCCTGTGGATTCACGGCGCCAGCGTGGGCGAGATAAAATCCGCCGCCTTGCTGGCGCAGAAGCTGCGCGCGCAAAACCCCGCCCTCAAAATACTCGTTACTGCCTCCACCTCCGCCGGCAGGGAGGCCGCGCGCGCATTTGCGGACGAGGCCGTGCTAGCCCCGCTGGATTTTTATCCGTTCTGCTCGGATTTCATGGCGGCGTTCCGCCCGTCCCGCCTGCTGGTGATAGAGACGGAGCTTTGGCCCAATATGTTCGTCTGCGCCGGGCGCAACGGGGCGGACATAAGCATAGTCAACGGGCGGCTGTCGGAAAAAAGCGCGCGGCTCTACGGGTTTATCAGGCCGCTTGTATCGCTGATGGGGGAGCATGTCTCCCTGGTCTGCGCGCAGACGGAACGCGACGCGGCGCGCTATCGCGGGCTGGGTTTTGGCGGGGTTACGGTTTCCGGCAACATCAAATATGACCTGCTGCAATCCAGGCCGGATAATGTTTCCAGGGCCGGCGAGATGATGGCCTGGCTGGGCTGGGGGGGGGCGAAAATACTGGTTTGCGGCAGCGTGCATCAGGAGGAAGAGCGGCTTTTCGTGCCCATGATACAGGCGCTCAAATCCTCCGTGCCCGGGTTCAGGCTGGTTATCGCGCAGCGGCATCTGGAGCGCGGCCCCGCGCTGGCGGCGCTGCTGGCGGAGAACAGGGTCAACTATACGCTGCTTGGCGACTGCCTTGCCGGCAGCCACTGCGCCATGTGCGACTGTCTGGTGCTGGACGAGATGGGCTGGCTGCCCGCGTTCTACGCCGCGGGGACGGCGGTCTTTGTGGGCGGGACCATAGCCCCGCGCGGCGGGCATAATCTGCTGGAAGCCGCCATAACCGGCAGGCCGGTGCTGTTTGGCGAAAGCGTGCATAACACGCCGGAGGCCGCCGCCGCGCTGCTCAAGTCCGGCGGCGGTTTGCAGATAACGCCGCAGGACGCCGCCGTAAAAATCGCCGCGCTGCTGGGCGACCCCGCCGCGCTGTCCGCCGCGGGCGCCGCCGCCCAGTCCGCTGCGGAAACCTTCCGCGGCGCGACCATTGCCGTGGCCGCCGCGCTGGCCGCGCAAAAAGCGTGAAAAAAATACTTGTGGTGCGGCTGTCCTCTCTGGGCGATATTGCGCTGACCGCGCCGGTTTACCGCAATATCAGGGCGCACTGGCCGGACGCGCGCATTTCGGTGATGGTCAAACCGCAGTACGCCGCCGCGCTGGCCGGGCATCCCTGCATAGACGAAATAATTCCGTACGAGGGTTTTTTTTCCGCGCTGGCGCGCGCCAGGGCTGGCGGATTCACGCATTATCTGGATTTGCATGCCAATCCGCGCTCGGCGCTGCTGGGCGTGATGTCCGGCATAGCGGAGAAATCCCGCTACCGCAAGGATTCGCTGGCGCGGCGGTTTTTTGTCAAATTCAGGCTGCAAAGCCCCGCGCTGGAGCGGCATGTGCTGGACCGCTATCTGGACAGCCTGATCAAATGGGGCATCCCGGTAGTCTGCGATTCTCCCTCGCTGGCGGACCTGGCGGCGGGCCGCTCCGCCGCCGCGCCCTCAAAAATCTGCATAATACAGACCGCTTTTCTGGGCGATGCGGTGCTTACCGTGCCGCTTGTCAGGCGCGCGGCGCAGCTGTTTCCGCAGGCGCGGCTGGCGGTGGCCGCCCGGCCCGAAACGGCGGATATTTTCCGCAGGCTGCCGGAAGTGGCGCAGGTAATAGTGGACGACAAGCGCGGCGCGGGCGTTGTGCGCGGCTTTACCGCGCTGGTGGAGAATTTGCGCTCGGGCGGATTTTCGCTGGCGCTTATCCCGCACCGCTCGTTTCGCAGCGCGCTGGCGGCTAAAATGGCCGGCATACCGGAGCGGGTGGGCTTTGATAAAAGCGCGGGCAGGGCGTTCCTTACCAAAACCGCGCCTTTTTCCTGGCTTTTGCATGATGCGGAGCGCAACCTGTCGCTCCTTAACGCCGTGGCCGGCGCGGGCGATTGCGTGTGCGCCGCGCTGGGCGGAGACAAGCCGCTGTCCGCCGGAATTCTGGCCTCCCTGGAGGCTGAAACCGGCTGGAAATCGCCGCTGCTTATAGGGGTGCATCCCGGCTCGGTCTGGCCCACCAAGCGCTGGCCGCCGGAGCGTTTTGCCCAGGCCATAAGGCTTATAAACGCCGCCTCCGGCGCGAAAGCCGTGCTGGTGGGCGGCAAAGGGGATGCCGGCTTGTGTTCACAAATCGCCGCCGCCTGCCCCGGCATGGCCGTGAGCATGGCGGGACGGACGGACATGCGCGGGCTTATCGCGCTGGTCTCGCTTTGCGGGATTTTCCTGACCAACGATTCGGGGCCCATGCACATAGCCTCGGCCTGCGGGGTTCCGGTGGTGGCCTTGTTCGGCCCCACCACCAAAGAGCTTGGATTTTTTCCATACGGGAAAGGCCACCGCGTCCTGCAGGCCGGCCTGCCGTGCAGGCCGTGCGCGCTTCACGGCGGGCTGCGCTGCCCGCGCGGCCATTTCCTGTGCATGCGGCTTATCACCGCGGACGCCGCCGCCCGGGCGGGGCTTGAGCTTCTCTCCGTCAAACGGTAGAATCACTGTGTGGAAAAATATCTTCTGGTCCGCACCGACAGAGTCGGCGACCTCGTTCTGACCACTCCGGCCATCAACGCCCTGCGCAAAAGCCGGCCCGCAGCGCATATAACGGTGCTGGCCAGTCCCTATGCCGCCGAAATCCTGCGCGGGCATCCCTCGGTTGACGGGATAATTCTGGACAAGCCGCTGCCGCTGCTTGCGCGCGAGTTGCGCGCGGAAAATTTTGATGTCTGCGTTCATTTTTTCGTTACTTTCAGGACCGCGCTGGCGGCCCGGCTGGCCCGCATACCGCGCAGGATAGGGCCGGCCTCCAAAATCTGGTCCGTGTTTTTCAGCGAAAGGGCGCGGCAGGACCGCTCCTCCGCGCCGGGGCACGAGGCGGATTTTAATCTGGGGCTGTTGTCTCCGCTGGGCGCGGACGCGCGCGGCGCGAAAACCTCGCTTTTCATAACCCCGGAGGAACGCGCCGAGGCGGACCGGTATCTGGCCCGCAAATGCGGACTTGCGGGAAACGGGGAGCTGTTTGTGCTGCATCCGGGCTCCAGCGGTTCCGCCCCAGCCTGGCCGCCGGAGCATTATGCCGGGCTGGCGGATAAAATAGCCGCCTCCATGCCGGAGGCGAAGGTGCTGGTTACCGGTTCTGCGCGGGAACTGCCGCTGCTGCGCCGCGTCCGTGACGCGATGTCGGGCAAAGCCGCCTTAATGGACGAGCCTGTGTCCCTGCGGCTGATGATGGCGGTGATAGCGCGCGCGCGGCTGGTGGCAACCAATTCCACCGGGCCGCTGCATATCGCGGTCGCGCTGGGGACGCCTACGGTTTCGTTTTATCCCAGACTGAAGGGCTGTTCCGCCGGGCGGTGGGGGCCGTACGGCGGCGGCCCGCATACCGTGCTGGAGCCGGAGGCGGGGGACGGACGCATGGAAACCATAACCGTGGAAAACGCTTTCAGGGCGGTCCGGGAGCGTGCGGCGGGAGTATGAAAATACTGCATCTTGGCAACGAAACCTGGGACAGCGGGCTTACCGAGTATTCGCTGGTCCTGGCCGCGGCGCAGCAGTCCGCGGGCCGGGAGGTGCTATACCTGGCGCGCGCGGGCAGCCATGCCAGCAGGCGCGCCTACAAGCTGGGCATAAAGGGCGCGGCCTTCAGAGGCTGGCGGGATTTTTACAAGCTGGTCCGCATGGCGCGGCATTTCGCGCCGGAAGTAATCAACGCGCACACGGGCGGCTCGCACACCATGGCGGTCGCGCTGAACGCGTTTCTGAAATCCCCCGCCGCAATCGTGCGCACCCGCGCCGACGCCAGGCCCGCGCAGCGCAGGCTGTTCTCCGGCCCGCTGTGGAAGCGCACCAACGGGTTCATGGCGGCCAATTCGCTCATTCTGGCGGATTTTAAGCGGCTGGGACTGTCCGGCGTGTGCGCCGACATGGTGGGCCAGGGGATTTTTGACGGCGCCCCGGCGGCAAAGCCGCCGAAAAAAGATAATATATTCAGGGTCGCGATAGTGGCGCGGCTGGACCCGGTCAAGGGCCACCGGACAGCGATAGAGGCATTCGCCCGGCTGCTGAAAACCTGTCCTCAGGCGCGGCTGGAAGTGTCCGGGGAGGATTGCAATATCTCCGCCGCGCAGCTGCGGCAGTTCACGGACAGGCTGGGAATTTCCTCTTCCGTGGAATTTCGCGGCAGAGTGCCAGACGTTTTTGAATACATGAGCGGCTTTGACGCGGGGATAGTGCCCTCTCTGGGTTCCGAAGCGGTGTCGCGCGCCGCGCTGGAATGGCAGTGCTGCGGAGTGCCGGTGGTGGCATCCGCCGTGGGCGGGCTGCCGGATATGGTTCGCGACGGCGTCAACGGTTTTCTTGTCCCGCCCGGCGACACCGCGCTGCTCGCGGCGGCGTTGTCAAAACTGGCGGCGGAGCCGGAGCTTGCCGCGCAAATGGGCAGGAGCGCGCGGGAAAATTATCTCTCCGGGCACACTCCCCAGGCGTTTGAACAGGCGGCTTACGATTTATATGAATGGGCCATTTGCGGTGTTTCACGTAGACAGCGAAAGGGCGCTTAAAGGCGGCGAGCGGCAGCTGCTTTACCTGGCTTTCCAGCTGCGCGCGCTGGGCCATTGGAACTGCATAGTCTGCCGCAAAGGCTCGCAGCTGGATATCGCCGGCAGGAAGGCGGGCTTTGACGTGATGTACCTGCCTTTTCTTTTTGAGTGGGACCCGCTGTCGGCGCTTATGCTGCGCGGCCAGATAATGCTGCGCCAGCGGCCCGGCGGCGTCGTAATCCACGCCCACAGCTCGCATGCGGCGGCGGTGTCTTTCATGGCGGCCAAGGCCGGCTTCGCGCGCCGCATAGTGAGCCGCCGGGACGAGTATCCGCTTTCCGGTTCGGCTTCCGCGAGGATGAAATACGCCTCCGCGCACAAGGTGGTCGCCGCCTCTGAGAATATACGCAAAATGCTGCTCAAGTCCGGTGTTCCGCAGCCGGGTGTGGAACTGGTCCTCGACTGCATCCCCGAAACCGGTTTCCCGTGGGACGACGACGGGCTGGACAAGTTCCGCGCCGCCGCCCGGCAGCGCCTGTTTTCGGAACTGGATATTCCGCCGGATTCGTTTTGCGTCGGCGCCATAACCGGGTTTGAAAGCCAGCGCGACCCGCTCACCTTCGTGCGGGCGGTGCCGCTGGTGCTGCAGGAGGTGCCGTGGACGCATTTCGTCATTTCCGGCTCCGGGCCGCTTTTGGGGGAGATACGGCGGCTGGCGCTGGAGCTTAAAGTGCCCCACCGGCTGCATGTGATAGGCAATTATGAGGAGCCGCTTGCGTTGATGGCGGCGTTCGACGTGCTGTCTGTCGCCTCGCGCGGGGAGGGGATAGGCGGCTCCGTTCTGGAATCCATGTCCGCGGGCACGCCGGTGGTTTCCGTGCGCGGCGCCTGCGCGCAGGAGATAATAAGCGACGGCGAAGACGGCTTCATGGTAAATCCCAGCTCGCCGGCGGAACTGGCCCGCATTATCGCCAAGCTGCTCAAATCGCCGGAGCTGTGCCGCGCGCTGCGCGGGCGCGGTTTCCAGCGTAGGAAGCGGTTCCTTTCAAAAGCCGCGGCTGAGCGCATGGTGGAGATTTATGGAGAAAATAACCCTTGCCCTCATAGCGCATAACGAGGAAAAAGACCTGCCCCGCTGCCTGGACAGCGTGAAAGGCCTGGTTTCCGGCATCGCGCTTGTGGACAGCATGTCTTCCGACCGCACCGGGGAAATAGCCGCCGCCGCCGGAGCGCGCGTGCTGCGGCGCGAGTTTGACGGCTACGCCTCCCAGAAAAACGCCGCGCTGGACCTGGCCTCCAATGACTGGATTTTGCAGCTGGACCCGGACGAAACCCTCTCGCCGGAGCTGAAAGATGAAATCGCCGCGCTTTTCGCCGCCGGTCCGCGGGCGGACGCATACTCCCTGCCGTATGTGAATTATTTCCTGGGGCGCAGAATGCGCCACGGCGGGCTGGGGGGGGAGCGGCACATACGGCTTTTCCGCAAATCCAGATGCCGGTTTGAAGGCGGCCTTGTCCACGAGGGCGTGCGCGTGGACGGGACAGTCGGCGCGCTTAAACACCCGGTTATACACAACTCCTACCCGGACATGGAGGAGTATCTGGACAAATTCAACCGCTACACCACTCTCGCGGCGAGGAAAATGCACGGGCAGGGGAAGCGGTTCAGCATTTTCAGGATATGCTTTGTCCCGCTGGAGTTCCACAAAAGATTCTTCCTCCGGCTGGGATTTCTGGACGGCTTTGCCGGGCTGGCGTGGAGCGCGGTTTCCGCATTCTATGTATTTGTAAAATATGTGAAACTCTGGCGCATTGAACAAGGAGAATGATATGACAGGACTTCTGGCGGGCGCGGCGGCTCTGGCGGTGGCGGGATTAAGCGCGAGATGGAACTGGTGGCGCGGCAAGGTCTCCGGCCTGCCGGTGCTTATGTATCACAAAATAGGAGTGCCGCCCAAAGGCTCCAAACTCGGCAATTTATGGGTTTCGCCGGAAGTGTTCGCAAAACAGGTGGATTACCTGCTGCGGCACGGCTATGCGCCGGTTTTATTCCGCGATATCGCCGCCGCCGCGCGCGGCGAGCGCGAACTGCCGCCCAATCCGGTGCTGATAACTTTTGACGACGGCTACCGCAACAATTACACCGAGGCTTACCGCATCCTGAAGGAAAAGGGCGCGAAAGGCAATATATTCCTAGTCTATAACACCCTGGGCAAAAACAACGAGTGGCACAACCCGGACAGCGAGCATTGGCTGCCCATGCTCACCTGGGAGGAGATAAACGAGATGCTGGCCTCCGGCGTGATGGACATGGGCGCACACACGATGAATCACAAGAACCTGGCTAAAATCCCGCTGGAGGAGGCGGCCTGGGAAATGCGCGAATGCAAAAAGCGGCTGGAGGAGAAGCTGGGCCATGAAATACCGTGTTTTGCCTATCCCTACGGCTCCGGCGCTTTCGTGCCGGAGGTGCGGCAGAAGGCGCTTGAGGCCGGGTTCAAGTTTGATTTCAGCGTGAAGCAGGGCATAGCTCCCTGGCCCTGGAAGCCGGAGATGGGGACCATCCGCCGCATTTTCGTGCGCGGGGACGATTTCATGCTGGACTTCCATCTAAACATGACCAGGGGCCGCGCCAGGTTTTGATGCTGCCGCAGCCGCGCAGAATTCTTATAATACAGCTTCGCCGCATAGGCGATGTGCTGCTTACCGCGCCCGCCACCGAGACGCTGGCGCGGGCTTTTCCGCAGGCGAAAATAGATTTTATAACCGAGCGTCCCTGCGACGAAGTTCTGCGCGGCAATCCCCATGTTGCGGACGTGATTATTTACGACAGGCGGCATCCGCTGAAGGCGTTTTTTGATGTCCGCCGCCGCAAATACGACTGGGTGATAGACCTGATGACAAACCCGCGCACCCGGCTGATAGCGCTGTTCAGCGGCGCGCCGCTGCGGGCCGGGCCGGCTTTTTCAAGCGCGAAATGGGCCTACAACGTCCTGCTGCCGCTGCTGGACAACAACATCTACGCGGGATTCAAAAAAGTGAAAATGCTGGAGCCGCTGGGCGTGAAGACGGACGCATGTCCGCGCCCGTTTTTTGCGCTGCCGCCTTTCGCGGCGCAATATCGGCGCGGGGTTTTTGAAGGGCTGGGCATCAGGCCGGGCGATTTGATAATCGGGCTTGCGCCGGCTTCCCGCAAAGCCACCCGGCGGTGGCCGGCGGAGCATTACGCGGAACTGGCCCGGCTGGCCGCGAAAGAGCTGGGCGCCAAAACGCTTGTTTTCTGCGGCCCCGGCGAGGAAGACATTGCCGCCGAAATAGCGGGCAAAAGCGGCGGCGCGGCGTTAATACCGCCGCCCAGCAAATCGCTGGCGGAGCTGGCCTCGCTGCTGGCGGGGCTGAAAGTGCTGGTCTGCAACTGCAACGGGACCAAGCATCTTGCCGCCGCCGCGGGGACACCCACGTTGGAGATATACGGCATGAGCAATCCCGCCAGCTGGCATTTGCCGGGCGACCCGCGCCACCGCGCCGTTTACAGAACGGACCTGCCCTGCATCGGCTGCGGCAAATCCGACTGCGATATCGGAATCAAGTGCCTCCGGGAACTGCCGCCGCAAACCGTTTTCGGCGAGTTGCGCGAATTGCTTTCCCGCCTCTAAAATCTCCGTATCTGCTGCAAGCGGCGCGATGGCGCGATTGCCGGTCTTGTTTCCACGCGCGCAATTGCCTACAATTGGCATGTTGAGCAGTTTGCTGTTTCTAAGGAGGAATAAATGCGAAAGTTTACAGCGGCGTTTGCGTTCGCGGCGATATTTGCGGTTATCGCGAATGCAGCCGAAACCGGCACCAAACTGGTGCTGTTCACGCCCGGCACCACAGCAGAACAGCGCCGGAGCCAGATTGAAGCTCTTGGCGGAAAACTTATAGCCGACTACGAGTTCATAAACGAATCCCTTGCGGATTTCTCCAACAGGGCCGCAGGCGACATCCGCGCGGCCATACGCGCCGGCAGGGCGCCCAACGCCAGCGACGTGCAGGATAACCAGCGGCGGAAATGGCTTAACGGCTCTGCCTACGGTTCGTTCCCGACGCCGGCGCAGATAGCGGGCCGCGCCTCCGTCCGGATAGACGCCGGCGACATGGCCGCGCCCGCATTTTCCGAGGCCAGACCGGCAGATTCGGCGGCGGACGCTAAAATTCCGTGGGGCATCGCGCGCGTCGGCGCCAAGGCCGCCTGGGCCAAGGGGCTGGACGGTTCCGGCGTGAAGGTTGGAATAGTGGATACCGGCATAGATCTCAAGCATCCCGACCTGTCTGGCAATATAGCCGCCACCTATAATGCGGTCAATCACACCAATAACGGCGCGGACGATCAGGGCCATGGCACGCATGTGGCCGGCACCGTCGCCGGGATGGGCGCGGGCAGCGACGGCGTTTTCGGCGTCGCCCCCAAAGCGAAAATATACGCCGCCAAGGTGCTGGGCGCCGACGGGCAGGGCGACGACAGCGCGGTTGTTGACGGCATTAACTGGACCATAGGCCAGCATGTGAAAGTCATCAACATGAGCCTGGGCGGGCCGGAAGATGTTCCGGCTTTTCATCAGGCCGTGAAGGCGGCGGCTGACGCCGGCATAGCAGTGGTTTGCGCCGCCGGCAACGATTACGGTGCCGCCGTCAGCTATCCGGCCGCGTATCCGGAAGCTATAGCCATATCGGCCAGCACTTCGGGGGATGGACTGGCGTTTTTTTCCTCCGTGGGGCCGCAGATAGCTTTCATCGCCCCCGGCGCGCAGATATACTCCACCAAAAACGGCGGCGGCTATACGACGATGGACGGCACGTCCATGGCCTCGCCGCACATGGCGGGGCTTGCCGCGCTTGCTGTTCAGGCCGGCGCTTCCGACGGCAAGGCGGTGCGCGATATGCTCAAGGCCGCGGCCTCCAAGCTGCCGCGCCTGTCCCAGGACGAGCAGGGCGCCGGGCTGGTGGATGCCGGAAAAATAGGCAAATAGGAACCGTTCCTTATTATCCGGCAGGGGCCGCCTTCGGGCGGCCCCTGCTGTTTCCCGCCATTGAAATTGAACGGGCAATAGCTTACAATGGGGTTGTTCCTGAAGGCTTTCCGCGTCAGGCCATGGGAAGGCCGAAATTCTAAGGAGGAGTTCATGCGAAAGTTTACAGCGGCATTTGCGTTCGCTGCGTTATTTGCGGTTCTGGCGAACGCGGCGGAAACCACCACCAAACTGGTGCTGTTCAAGGCAGGCACCACGGCCCAGCAGCGCCAGAGCCAGATACAAGCTCTGGGCGGCAGGCTGATAGCGGATTACGAGTTTGTAAACGAGTCCCTGGCGGATTTTTCCAACAAGGCCGTCGGGGATGTGCGGGCGATGCTTCCTTCCAGGGCGCCGAACGCGACCGGCGTGGAAAATAACGAGACGCTCAACTGGCTCAACGCGGTTTACGCCCCTCTTCCGGCTGCGGCCCAGGTGGTCGGGCAGGCGCGGCGGAATATAGACGAGGGCGCGGTTTCCACCCCCGCTTTTTCAGAGGCCAAATCGGTTGACGCCTCCGCCCAGATGCCCTGGGGCATCGCGCGCGTCAACGCCAAATCCGCCTGGGCCAGGGGGCTGGACGGCTCCGGCGTGAAAGTGGGAATTGTGGATACCGGCATAGACCTCTCGCACCCGGACCTGGCCGGCAATATAGCCGCCAGCTATAACGCCGTAAACCATGACATCAGCGCCAATGACGACCACGGCCACGGCACGCATGTGGCGGGCATAATCGCGGGAATGGGCGCCGGCGAAGACGGCGTCTTCGGCGTCGCGCCCAAGGCCCGGATATACGCGGCCAAGGGTCTTGATGCCAAGGGCAGCGGCTCCGTAAACAATATCGTGGATGCCATCAACTGGACCATAGGCCAGAAGGTCAAAGTCATCAATATGAGCCTTGGCGCGCCGCGCTCGCTGGCGGCGGTGGACCAGGCCGTCAAATCCGCGCACGACGCGGGGATAGCCGTCATCTGCGCCGCCGGCAACAACGGGCAAGCGGTGAATTATCCAGCCGCCTCTCCCGGCGCGACGGCCATAGCCGCAAGCGATTCATCCGACAATATAGCCTCGTTCTCGTCCAGAGGGCCGCAGATAGTGTTCATCGCCCCCGGAAAGGCGATATACTCCTCCTTCAAGGGCGGGCAGTACAAGACGATGAGCGGCACCTCCATGGCCGCGCCGCATGCGGCGGGGCTTGCCGCGCTGGCCGTGCAGGCGGGCGCAGCAGACGGAGACGCCGCCGTGGAAATAATGAAATCCGCCGCCTCCAAGCTGCCGAACCTGTCGCAGGACGAGCAGGGCACGGGGCTGGTTGACGCCGGCAAAATCAGCAAAAAATAATACCGGAATACGCGAAACAGCGCCCGGCGAAAACCGGGCGCTGCCTTTTTTGCGTTGTAATTGGAATTTGCAGGGTGCGGATTGAAATGGTTATAATTCTTTGCGCATCAGTCGTGCCGCGCAACCAAGGAGAAATATGAAAAAATATGCAACAACATTGCTGGCGCTTTGCACGCTGGCCAGCCTCGCCGCAGCGGAGAGAATCATCGATAAGGCGGAGTATCCTCCGGAAGTCGTAGTGGTTCACCTGGGACCCAAGCCTGCCGCGCTGGACGAAGGCAGATATCCGGACGTGAAATTCTATTACGTCCCGGCAGTGGCCATAGAAAAAGTCCCTAAAACCGTGCCGCCGGACTATAAAATGACCGGCGCTCCGGAAGCACTGGTTACATGGTACAACGCCGGGGAACAAATGGCCAACAGAGGCATGTTGTTCGATAAAAAAGGCATTGCCGCTTTTGACGGTTATATTGACCGTCAGGAAATAATTGTTGAAACGATAAGCCGCAAGACCAAAGACCCGCTTAAAGACGCTCTTAAAGACCTTGTGAAAAAAGGCAAGGATGCCGAATCTGACGATCGCGCCTTTGAGCCGGATAGCCGCAAGGGCCTGGTGGGCATCAAGATGCCGGAATTCGACGTCACGGATTCAACAGGGCAGGCTCGCCCCATACGCACGGTGATAACCGATGCCGCCAAGCCGGTTTTGGTGGTGTTCGCCTATTTCCCTGCCGATACAAAATTCGACATGGCGGCGGAAAGCAAGGCGGATGCTGACAACGCCAAGTCCGTGGGCGGCTTTTTCGGCGGCATGGCCAAGATGGCGCTTAAAAGCAAAGTCGGGGAAACTTCAGACAAGCTGACCGGGCAGGATAATAAGGTAACTTATCCTAAATTGCTCAACAGCATAGAATTGCAGTTTTTCGGCAAGGATGTTACCAAACCGAAATAAGCCGTTACCGGTCTTGTGGCAAAGCACCCGGGAATTCAAGTCCCGGGTGCTTTTTTGCGTCCCCCAAAGGCGCAGGATAGGGCCTGCGCACTAGTGATGTCTGCATAAACCTGAATGTTTCATTTGGATTGCGGGATTCGGCGAAAAATCGCTTCATACTGCCTTCACAAAATTATCCTTTCGCGCAGTGAGGCGCGCGCGGATAATTTTGTCCGGCATTATTCCGCGCTTTTCCGCCCCGGTCCTCGCAATCAACTGCGATTTCCGGGCTTATGAAAAGACGGGTGAGGTCGTGCGGAAAAAAAAGGCCATTGCGCGCCGCGCGGGTTTTTTATAAATTCTATTTATGGCAGATCCACTTGTCCCCAAAGAGATGTTTCTGACGAAAGGCATCGGCCGGCACCGCGAGAAGCTCGCCAGTTTCGAGGAAGCGCTGCGCGACGCGAAGATAGCGCGCTTCAATCTCGTGCCGGTCTCCAGCATATTCCCGCCCAACTGCAAGATACTTCCGCTTGCCAAGGGGCAGGAAAAGCTCAAAAGCGGGCAGATAGTCCACGTCGTCATCAGCCGCAACGCCAGTAACGAGAACCACAGGCTTATCTCGGCATCCGTGGGTCTTGCCATTCCCAAGGACAAGAACACGCACGGGTACATATCCGAGCATCACAGCTTCGGCGAGACGGACGAGCAGTCCGGCGACTACGCCGAGGACCTGGCCGCCATGATGCTTGCCACCATACAGGGCGTGCAATTTGATGTCAACGCCACCTGGAGCCAGAAAGAGGAAACCTGGAAAATGAGCGGCAAGATAGTGCGCAGCATGAACATCACCCAGTCCGCCATCTGCACCGAAGGCGTGTGGACCACGGTGGTAGCCGCGGCAGTATTCATCTCCTGACATGAAACGTTTCCTGGAGCCTCCCCGTCTCTGCGGCAGGGAGGCTTCGCTTTTTGCGGTAGTCCCCGTCCCGTACGAGAGAAGCACCTCGTATGGGCGCGGAGCCGCGCGCGGCCCCGCCGCCGTCCTGGACGCCTCGTCCCAGCTGGAGTTTTGGGACGAGGAGCTGGCCTGCCAGACCTGGGAGCGCGGCATTTACACCGCCCCGCCGGTCAACTGCAAGGGGCCGGTGGAAACCGTTTTCCGGCGCATGGAGGCGGTGGCGCGCGGGTATGCGGGCGGCGGGCCGGTCCCGTTTTTTATAGGCGGGGAGCATTCCATAACGCAGGCTTTGTACCGCCCCTTCCTGGAAAAATATCCCGGTCTGAGCATTCTTCATTTTGATGCCCACGCCGATCTGCGCGACCGGTACGAAGGCTCTCCCCGCAGCCATGCCAGCGCGCTTTATCCCGCCTCGCTGGAATGCCGGGTGGTCCAGTTCGGCATAAGAAGCGTCGCGCCGGAGGAGGCGTGCCGCGTCAACGCCGGCAATGTCAAAACCTTTTTCGCCCATCAGCGTATTCCCGCCGCGCGTCTTGCCGAAAAAATCTTGGCCGCGCTGGGGAAAAACGTCTACATCACTCTGGATGTGGACGGTTTTGACCCGTCGGTGATTCCCGCCACCGGGACGCCGCAGCCCGGCGGCCTGCTCTGGCATGAGACGCTGGATATATTGCGCGCAGTCTGCCGGCGCAGAAAAGTCGTGGCTGTTGACGTGGTGGAGGTAAGCCCCGTCAAAGGCCAGAGCATAAGCGAGTTCGCCGCCGCCAAGCTGATATACCGCCTGATGGGCTACCTCTCCCCGCGTTAGAACCGGCTGCCCGTATTGCCACCTGCGCTTCACCCGTTTTTTGAAGAGCTGTGGCGTGTTGGCAAACGGCAGTAAAAACGGAATCAAACCACGAAACACACGAAAAGGGAACAAAAAAGTTTCCGGCAGTTGTTTCCGCTTTGTTCCAGAGTCTTTTCGTGGTTTCGTTTAATAAGGGACACAGTTATTTTTGGCATGTGTTTCTTTGTTCGCGCGGTTGTTTCCGGCGATGCGGGGCAGCAAAATACGGCATTGTGGAAAAATGGGTGATGTCGTGTTGCGCCCGCCCCGTTGACAGAAGCCGCCGCAGGATGTATACTTACCGGTAGGTATATGAAACACTCCGCCACGGGCCATGTCTCCGACATGCGGCGCAGGATAATGGACGCCGCGCTGGATTTAATCGCCGAAAAGGGGATGGACTGCGTCTCCGTCCGGGAGATTGTGGCCCGCGTGCGCGTCACAAAGCCGGTTCTGTATTATTACTTCAAAAGCAAGGACGACCTGTGCGAGCAGTTGGGCCGACAGAGCGTGGAGGATTTGCGCGCCCTCATACGGAGCGCGCAGGAAAACAAGCAGCCCGTGGACGCGCTGCTGGAGCGGCTTTTCCTGGACATGTACGATAAGAACAAGCGGCGGCCAAGCTTTGCCAAGCTGATACTGCGGGCGATGAGCTTTCAGGGCAACTCCCGCCAGAGCGCGGACGTGCTGGCGACCAGAAAACAGCACATAAACGCCATCGCCGCCGCTTTCCGCGGGGCCGAGAAACGGGGCGAAATCCCCCGGGGCGCCGCGCGGGACCTGGCGTTTCTTTGCGGCGCTGTTTTCGGATATTTCCTTATAAGCTCCTCTCTGGGGGAAATTCCGTATGTGGACAGGGACATGCCCCGCAGGCTGGCGAAAATAATCCTTGCGGGCGTCAGGAAAAAATGAGAATTATCGTCGCGCTTTTGCTTGCATTGTCCGCAGTTCCCGCCCGCGCCGAGCAGATGTCGGTTGAGGAGGCCGTTTCCTACGCGGTTAAAAACAACATAGGCCTTTTCAACGCGCAGCAGTCGCGCGACGCGATGGAGGAAAAAGTCCGCGAATACTGGGGCGGTATCTATCCGGCGGTGAATCTGACGTCTTCGTATACCCGCAATTTCGAGCTGCAGAGCATATATTTTGACGGGCGGCAGATACCCATGGGAGCCGACAACAGCTATGCGCTGAACCTGGGGCTGTCGCAGGTGGTGTGGGCGGGGGGGAAGGTGCGCACCGGCATTCACATTGCGGAAATTTACTCGGCCTCCGCGCAGCAGCAGGTGCGCCAGACGGAAATGCTGCTTTCCAAGACGGTGCGCAACCTGTGCTATAACATAGTCCTGGCCTCCGCCACGGCTGTCATAGAGGAGGAAAACCTCCGCATCGCCAGCGAGCATCTGGACCAGATTCGCGCCCGGTACAAGCAGGGGCTTTCAAGCGATTTGGAGGAACTGCGCCAGGACGTGGAGGTTTCCAACGCGCTGCCTCCGGTTACCAAGGCGCGCAACCTGCTGGATACGGGGCTGCTGACCCTCAAAAAAACCCTGGCGATGGATTCGGAAAGGCCGCTTGCGCTCTCGCTGGCGGAGCTGCCCTCCGCCGGCGACGGGGATTTGGACGCGTTTTACAAAGCCGCCGCCGGCAACAGGCCGGAGCTTATCTCGGCGCGGCTGCAATGCCGCATGGCAAAAGAGCAGATTCAACTGGCCCGTTCGGAATTTTATCCTTATGTCAGCGCTTTCGCCGCGCGCCAGTACCAGGGCCAGACAAACAGCTCTTTCCCCGACGGCCAGCAGGGGACCTGGAGCACCAATGCCGGGCTGCAATTGAATATCTCCCTTTACGCCGGCGGTTCCAGCAAGTCGCGCGTGCGCCAGGCGGAGATAGCCAAAGTCCAGGCGGAAAAGACGCTGGAGGACACCGAGCGTTCCATCCGCATAGACGTAAAGCGCGCCTGGCTGAACCTGAAGGAGGCGCGCCAGCGGCTTGAGGCCCAGGAAGGCGGCGTGGGCCAGGCAAGAAAGGCGCTAAAGGCCGTGGAAACCCGCTTTCAGAACGGATTGTCCAGCCAGCTGGAGCTTAACGACGCCAGCCTCGCCCTCAACCGCGCGCAACTGCTGCGCGTTGAGGCGTTGCGCGACGTCTATGTGTATCTTGCGGATTTGAAATGGGCCTGCGGGCAGTGAGGTGAATTTATGAGACTATATCTGACAATCCCTGCAATCGCCGCGCTGGCGCTGTGCGGCTGCCATGACGGCGAAAAGCGCGCGCTTGAGAAGCTGGAGAAGGATCGCTTTTTAGTCAAGACCGAAAAAGCCGCCGTCCGCGATATTGACGAGGAGATTTTGCTGACCGGCTCGGTAAAGGCGATGGACGAGGCCACATTGTTCCCCCGCGTTTCCGGCAAACTGCTCAAAAACCTTGTGATTGAAGGCGACCCGGTAACCAAAGACCAGACGGTCGCGCTTATAGAGCGCGACGAGGTTGGCGCGCGCTTTGAGCCTGCCCCGGTGCCGTCCACGCTTACCGGCGTGGTGGGCCGGGTGTATCAGGATGTGGGGGCCAATGTTACGCTGGCCACGCCGATTGCGCTGGTGGTGGACCAGAGCCGGGTGCGCATCAAGGTGGACCTGCCGGAGCGGTATTCCGGCGTGGTGCGTCTGGGACAGAGCGCGCTGGCGGAGGTGGAGGCTTTTCCGGACAAGACTTTTGCCGCCAAGGTCTACAAAATAAGCCCGGTCATAGACCCGGTCAACAGAAGCGCGCTTGTGGAACTGCTGGCCGATAATTCGCAGGGCCAGCTCAAGTCCGGGATGTTTGCCAAGGTCCGGCTTATAGCGGGCAGGGCGGCGGGCGCGGTGTCGGTGCCGGTTTCCGCGCTGCAACAGGACAAAAAGGGCGATTATGTGTTTGTGCCCGCGGGTTCGGTTGCGGCCAGGCGCTATGTCGCCGCCGGCACACGCAATGTGGAATACGCGCAGATAAAATCCGGCCTGCGTCCGGGGCAGGAGGTTATCACCTTCGGGCTTTACGGCCTCAAGGACGGCAGCAAGATAGAAATGGCGCACTAAAATGCAGATAATCCACTTATCCATACGCAGGCCGGTTACGGCCACCATGCTCAACCTGGCGATAGTGGTGCTGGGGATTTTCTCGTATTTTGAACTGGGCGTGGATTTGTTCCCCAACGTGGATTTCCCGTTTGTCACCGTGCAGACTTCCCTCAAGGGCGCCAGCCCGGAGGAGATAGAGACTTCCGTCACAAAACCCATAGAAGAATCGGTCAATTCCATCTCCGGCATAGAGGACCTCAACTCCACCAGCTATGAGGGGCTGTCGGTGCTGTTTATAAAATTCGTGCTGGAAAAGCCGGTGGACGTGGCCGCCCAGGACGTGCGCGACAAGGTCAACGCCGTCCAGCGCGACCTGCCGCAGGGCACGGACCCGCCCGTAATCGGCAAATTCGACGTGGGCCAGATGGCGGTGATGCAGATAGTCGTCTCCGGCAGCCGCGACATAATAAATCTCACCGATATCGCCAAGAAAAAACTCAAGGAGCATCTGGAGACCATAGACGGCATAGGCTCCATAGACATCATCGGCGGGCGCGAGCGGGAGGTGCATGTCATCGTCAATCCCATGAAGCTGGCCGCCATGGGCATTTCCATAAAGCAGGTGCGCGACGCCATCACCCAGCAGAACATAGAAATTCCCGGCGGCAAGGTGGAGCAGAAGGACCGTGATTTTGTGCTGCGCACTCTGGGCCGCATACAGAAAGTCGCGGATTTCAACAATATAGTCATAACCAGGGCAAACGGCGCGACTATCAAAATCTCCGACATAGGCCGCGTGGAGGACACGGGCCAGTACATCCGCACCGCGGCCTATCTCAACGGGACGCCGGCGGTTACTCTGGCGGTCAAAAAGCAGTCCGGCGCCAACACTCTGGCCGTGGCGCGCGCGCTGCACAAGCGGCTTGACGAGCTCAAGACTGTCCTTCCGTCGGATGTTAACGTCAAGGTTATAGGCGACCAGTCCGATTTCATCCGCGCCTCGGTGGACACCGTAAAAGAGCATCTGGTCCTGGGCGCGATAATGGCGGGCATAATGGTGCTGCTGTTCATGGGCGACTGGCGCTCCACCCTTATCTCCTCCACCGCCATTCCCACCTCGCTTATCGGCACTTTCATTTTCATGCGCATGGCGGGTTTCACGATAGACAACATGACGCTGCTGGGGCTGGTAATCTCGGTCGGCATAGTCATAGACGACGCCATCATCATGCTGGAAAACATCTACCGCCATATGGACGAGCTGGGCAAGCCCGCCATGCAGGCCGCAAAGGAGGGCGCCGACGAAATTGCCTTTGCCGTCATGGCCACGTCGCTGTCGCTGCTGGTGATATTCCTGCCGCTGGCGTATATGGGCGGCATTATCGGCAGGTTCATAAAAAGCTACGGGCTGACCATAGCCTTCGCCATCTCCATAAGCGTTTTCGTGGCGCTGACGCTTACGCCCATGCTATGCTCGCGCTTTCTCAAGGCAAAGCACGGCCACAAATCCCGCGCGGAGGAGTTCACCGACCGGCTCAACGACGCCCTGGGCAAGCGGTATCTGGTGCTGCTGGACTGGGCGCTCTCGCACCGCAAGGCGATGGTGGCGATGTCCGTGGCCATCATACTGTCCATGTTCCCGCTGCTGAAATTCATCGGCAAGGATTTCATCCCGCAGGATGACACTTCGCAGTTCGCCGTCTATGTCAAGGCCCCGGAAGGCACCAGCATAGGCAGGATGAAGGATATTTTCTTCCAGCTTGAGAAAGAATTGCGCCGGCTGCCGCATGTCAAAAACGTGCTGTTCTCCATAGGCATGTCGGAAAAAGGGACCAGCGCCGTCAACGACGGCAGCATGGTCATAGAGCTGGACGACCTTAAGGACCGCAGGCTTTCCATGCGCGAAATCATGGCCGCCGCCCGCCAGATGACGGCCAAATACCCGCAGCTGCGCGCTTCCGTAAAGCCGGTGGGCGGCATAGGCGGCGGCGAAGCGGACATAACATACGTCATCTCCGGCCCGGACCTGGAAACGCTGCAAAAATACGCCGGCGCGGTGGCCGATGCGCTGCGCGTCCGCAAGGGCGTTGTGGACGTAGACCTCAGTTTCTCATACGCCAAGCCCGAATACCGGGTGGAGATAGACAGGGGCCGCGCCCACGACATGGGCGTGAAGGTGGAGGATATAGCGACCTCGCTGCGTACACTTGTCGGCGGCGAGGAGGATATCACCAAATACAAGGAAGGCGACGATTTGTATCAGGTGCGCCTGCGCGCGGACGAGAATTACCGCAACCGCATTGAAGCCGTGCGCGCGCTGACCGTCCCGACCGGCGACAAGGGCATAGTCCGGCTGGACAATGTGGCCACTGTGCGCGAGGGGCTCGGCCCCACGCAGATAGACCGCTACTCCCGCCAGCGGCAGATAACCGTCAACGCCAATCTTGACGGAATGCCCATGAATGAGGCGCTGGAAATATGCGACCAGGCTTTCCGCAAACAGCACGCCCCCGCCGAATACCGCGCCGAGCCGGTGGGCCGCGCCCGCGAAATGGGCCGCATGCTGCACAACTTCCTCATGGCGTTCATACTGGCGTTCATTTTCATATACATGATTCTGGCCAGCCAGTTTGAAAGCTTTATTTACCCGCTTTCCATCATAATCGCGCTGCCGCTTACGGTGCCGTTTGCGATTATCACGCTTTTCGCCGCGCATCAGAGCCTGACGCTGTTCAGCATAATGGGGCTGTTCATGCTGGTGGGCATTGTCAAAAAGAACGCGATTTTGCAGGTGGATTACACAAACACGCTGCGCGCCCGCGGCCTTGACCGGCACGACGCCATCATGCAGGCCAACAAAACCCGGCTGCGCCCGATTATAATGACAACGCTTACCCTGGTGGCCGGAATGCTGCCGACGGCATTCGGCACCGGCGCCGGCTCCGGCACGCGCCGCGCGATGGCATGGGTCATTCTGGGCGGGCAATTGCTTTCGCTGGGCATTACGCTGCTTATGACGCCGGTAACATATTCCCTGCTGGACGATTTGCAGAACTGGTTCAGACTCCGCTTCAAAAAAACGGAAAACACCCCCGCGTGATATTCCCGCCTTCCCGCGCCCGGCCAGGCTGATTGGTCTGGACGGCGGCGTATGGCGCATTGCCAATGTGCGCTGGGGCCACAAATCCCCTGATGAATATATCTGGGATACCGCGCGTGTCAAAGCGGAGGAGCTGGAGGAGGTTTACTGGGGCTGCGAGCCGAACGGGGTGGGCCATGCTTTTGTAGTGTTCAAATTCAGGCCCGGCGGATTTTCAAGCGAAAGGAAAGGCGCCGCCTCCAGCAATTATCTGGTTGTCAGCCAGGAGGCGTATTTGAAAAAGGGGGAGCAGTATAATGCCGTGGCCGGGCAATTCAACACCTACAGGGAAGTTTTTGTGTTGTCCACGCTGGAGAGTTTTGTCGCCTTCAATGTTGTTAACCTGAAAGTTTCAGTTGGCTGCGGGATTCGGCGAAAAATCGCTTCATCTGCCTTCACAAAATTATCCTTTCGTGCTGTGAAGCACGCGCGGATAATTTTGTTCGGCATTATCTCGCGCTTTTTCGCCTCGGTCCTCGCACCAACTGAAACTTTCAGGTTAACCCCGAAAGGCAGTGCCGCGTGCGGCTCTATCCGGTCAACACCGATATGCGGCATAAAAGGAAAATGCTTTACTTCGCCGTTCTGTACGCCGCAGTGAAAGACCATTTCGGTGAATACTACACCACCTTTTCCAACAGTTGCGTTACCAACGCCTTGCGCATCCTGAATTCAGGGCTAAAGCCGCAGGACCGCATAGAGGAGCATGTTCCGATGATTGCCACTTTCCGGCTGGGCCATTCTAAAATAATCGGCGATAGGACGGTGGAATTTAGCCCGCGGAACCCGACTGGCGGCGGAGTGATAAATCCCTACACCGCCACGTTGCCGAAAAAACGCTGAAAAACCCGGCTCCGGCAGTTCAGCAGATTCGGGGAAGCTGCTCGCCTTCGGGCATTCGCAGCGCGCGCCGCCCGCCGGTTTTTGTTTTCAGAATCACGCCGGGCGCGCCCGCAACCGCTTTTCCGGCTATAACCGCGTTTGCTCCGTATTTCTCCGCGCGTATGGCGGAGAGGACCTTCTCCGCTTTTTCCCGGGGAGTGAAAACCGCCAGAGCGCCTTCGTTGGCCGCGTAAAGCGGGTCCAGCCCCAGAATGCCGCAGGCGGCCTCCACCTCCGGCGCGACGGGGATTGCCGCGCCGTCCATCTCTATCGCGCAGCCCGAGGATTGCGCTATTTCGTTTAACGCGGCGGCAAGGCCGCCTCTTGTCAAATCCCGCATGGCATGGGCGTCAAAGCGGGCCGCGGCGGCGACCTTGGACAGAGGGGCGCAGTCGCTCTCTATCGCGCTTTGCAGCCCCAGCCTGTGCCTGGCATTGAGGACGGCCACCCCGTGCGCGCCCAGTCTGCCGGTTATAATGACCGCGTCGCCGGGCCGCGCGCCGGAGCAGGAAATATTGACACCCTCGGGAATTTCGCCCACGCCGGAGGTGGCTATGAAGATTTTATCCGCCTTGCCCCTGTCAACCACCTTGGTGTCTCCGGTGGCTATCACCACGCCGGCCTCGTCTGCGGCTTTGCGCATGGAGGCGGTAATCCGCTCCAGCAGCGAAATCTCCAGCCCCTCTTCCAGGATAAAGGCGGCGGACAGCCATTTGGGCGTCGCCCCTTTCGCCGACAAATCGTTTACCGTCCCGCATACCGAAAGCTTGCCTATGTCCCCGCCGGGAAACACCACCGGGCTGACTACATAGCCGTCCGTGGTAAACGCCAGCCGGCGCGAGGACGCCTCCAGCTCCGCCGAATCGTCCAACTGGTTAAGCAGCGGATTGCCGAAGTGCTTGAGGAACAGGCCCTCCGTCAGCCGGCGGGACATCTCGCCGCCGCTGCCGTGCGCCAGCATAATTTTCTCATCCATAATGATATGCCGCCGCGCAGGCCCCTTCCGAGGAGACCATGCACGGCCCCACCGCGTCCGCCGGGACGCAGCGCTTGCCGAACAGCGGGCACTCCCGCGGCGCGGCCCTGCCGGTCAGTATAAGCCCGCAGATGCAGCCTTGCGGCTCCCGCGCGCGCGGAACGGAAACGCCGAATTTCTCCGCGGCGTCAAAGCGGCGGAACTGCTGGCGGAAAACAAGGCCGGACATCTCCATTTCGCCAAGGGCGCGCCACTCGGCGCGCGCGGGCTCAAACACCTGCCGCATTACGGCGACAGCGCGCGGATTCCCCTCGCGCCTTACCGCGCGCGGGTAGCAGTTTTCCACCGAACAATCTGCGGCTGCGATTTTGGCTGCCAGCCGGTTTACGGCATGCAGGATATCCAGCGGCTCAAACCCGGCGACGACGGCGGGGACTTTCCCTTCCAGAATGCCGTACGGCTCCAGCCCGATAACCGCGCTTACATGCCCCGGCAGCAGAAAACCGTCTATTCGCGCCGGGCCGGAGAGCAGCGCCTCCAGCGCGGGGGGGACCAGCTTTAGCATGGGCAGCACGAAAAAATTATTTATTCCGGCGTCCGCTGCGCGCAGCACCGCCGCCGCAATGGCGGGCGCGGTTGTCTCAAACCCCGCGCCGATGAAAATCACGTTTTCAGAGGGGTTCCGCCGGGCCGTTTCCGCCGCGTCCTCCGGCGAATACACAATGCGCACGTCCGCGCCGGCGGCTTTCGCGCTTTCCAGGCTGTGGGAGGAACCGCGCACCTTCAGCATGTCTCCGAAAGCCGCGATGACGGCCCCCGGCGTGAAAGCCAGCGCCGCCGCGCGGTCAATATCGGTCTGGGAGCTTACGCATACCGGGCAGCCGGGGCCGGAGACAAGACGTATGCTCTCCGGCAGCAGGGCGCGCAGCCCGTGCCGTGCTATGGACATGGTGTGCGTCCCGCAGACTTCCATTATCGTTACGGGGCGTCCGGCGGCGGAGGCGTTTGCCGCTATGCCGGCGGAAATTTTCGCCGCCAGCGCGGCGTTGTCAAGCGCCATAGACCTCTTTTAGCAGGCGCAGCGTCTCCCGCGCGTCGTCTTGCGGCAGTATTTGTATGGCATAGCCAGCATGGACTATCACGTAGTCTCCGGGTTTTGCGTCCGGCACCAGGTCGACGCTGGCATGCCGCGTTACCCCGCCGAAGTCCACTTCGGCGCCGGCGCCGTCCAGCCTGACTATTTTTCCCGGCACGGCTAGGCACATACCGACACCCCGTCTTTTGCCGCGAAGGAATTTTTGAAAATTTTACGCGCCGTCGCCTGCGCCTGCGCCCTAAGCCTGGGCGAGTTGTAGCGTTTGGCCTCGAAATGCGTCAGATAAAGCTTTTTTGCGCCGCTGCGCTTTGCGGCAATGGCCGCGTCCTGCGGGTTCAGATGCGGCCAGTGCGGTATGCGCTCGCCCGGCAGATAGGAGCATTCGGCTATCATGAGGTCCGCGTTTTTGCAGAGTCTGTATAACGCCGGGCAAAGCCCGGTGTCCGGCGCGTAGGAGAGAACTTTGCCCTCCGCCTCCACCCTCAGCCCGCGGCAGGGCGCGGAATGCACCAGCGGATAAACCGAAAAATGCGGGGCGAGTTTTCGCATCGCCTCGTAATCAATGATTTCGGTTTTCATTTTAAGTTTGGACGGCGGCAGGCTGTAAGGCCAGTCCAGCAGCCGTTTGAGATGGCTTTTCATGTCCCGCGCGACGCATATTTTCACGCCCTGCGGGAAGGCGAATTTGTTCAGCGCGTGCAGCCCGCACACGTGGTCTATGTGGGTGTGGCTGATGAATATATACACCGGCTTTGAGCCGGAGATTAATTCATCCAGTTTCGCTATGCCGAAACCCGCGTCCAGGACTATATACTCGGTTTCGGTTTCAGCCAGGGCGCAGGTGGTGTTTCCCAGCGCGGTATCGTACCAGCCGTTTGTTCCCAGAAATGTCGCACGCATGGTAATATTTTACTTTAAGTTTGGCGGCCATTGCGCCGGCCATGCCGGGGCGCACGGTAATTAGCAGCGCGGCATTGCGCCTGCGCGCCAGCTTTTCCGCCTGCCGGAAAAAACCCCGGCCCAGCAGCTCCAGCGGTCCCATCTCGTCTATTATCACGGCCTTGCATGCGGCGCAGCGGGCCAGAACCGCGTTGGCAAAACGAAACCCCGCCCTGTCTGTTTTTGGCCCGCCGGCTACGGACAGCAGAAATTTTTTGTTTCCGGTTTTGAGGTTTTGCGCGAAATAGCGGCATTTCCTGCCGCGGTAAAATTCAGCGGGCGAGCAAATTCCCCCGGTTTTTATCCCCGCGGCGGAAAGCTCCTCAAACAAGGCGCGCGCCAGCTCGGTTTTGCCGGCATCGCGCCGTCCCGTAACGAAAATTATCACGCGATTTTAGCCAGTGCGTCGGCGAAATCCGCCGCGCCGGCATAGCGGTCTTCCGGGCGGGGGGCAATGGCTTTAAGCACGGCCTCGTCCATTTCAGGGGGGATGTCGGGCGCCAATCCGGAGGGTTTTACCGGCGCGGACGGGTCCGGCGCCTGCCGGGTGAGGGATTCGTAGAGGCAGACTCCCAGCGAGTAAATATCCGCCTGCCTGGTCCCGGCGCCTTCGGGCGCGGCGGTCTGGTTCGGGTCGCCCCTGTCTATGACCGCGCCGATGCCGGCGTCGGTCAGCATGGCCTGCCGGTCTTCCGTTATCCGTACGTCCGACAGATGCATTGTCCCGTTGGCCAGGCCGGCCTGGTGCAGCGCGTTCAGCGCGGAGGCGGCTCCGCCGAAAATGCCCGCCGCTTCCCGGGCCGACAGCGGCCTCTGCGCCAGCCTCTCCTCCAGCGTCTGGCCTTCTATGAAGCTGCTCACCATCCAGAGCTGTCCGTTATGCACGCCAACATGCAGCGCGTGCGGCAGGTTCGGATGGTTGACCGAGGCTATCTTCTCCATCCGGTCGCGGAAAGCCTCCAGGACCGGCTGCTCCATCTCCACGGTGAATTCCTTCACGGCGGTTTTTGCGCCGGTGCGGGCGTCCCTGCCTTCGTGAACCACGCCGGTGCTGCCCGCGCCTATGCGTCCGGCGATTTTGAAATCATCCGGCTCTTCGTCGCGGCGCGCCACCAGCGCGGGGTTTACCCGCGCCGCATGGTTTTGGGATGCCCCGGCGCCTATTTCCAGCGCGGCTTCAAGCGGAGCCTCAAGCGACTGAGCGGAGGGTATGCCGGGCAGCGGCGCGGCGGCGGGCGCGGGTATTTCCATCGCCGAGGCGTCCAGCTTCGCCGGCGGCGCCAGCACATGCCTGCGGGCCAGCAGTTTGGCGGCGGCAACCTTGGCTGTTTTGGCGGCGGCATAGCCGATAACGGCGAATACCGCCAGCCCGGCCACGGCGCGCGCCGCCTTTGCCGGCAGCCCGGATTTTGCGGGGGCCTGCGGCGCGTCGGCCTCGTTGTTTTTTGCGTACACAAGAAATTCGGGCGCCTTGGAACCGTAGGCGGCTATGGCGTCCTGGAATTTCTGGCCGTAGGCGGCCTCGTCCAGTTCGGCGGCCTTGCGCAGCGCGGAAAGCGCCATCTGGTAATCTCCCGCCTGTTCCGCCGCCGCGGACTGCGCCAGCAGCGCCTGAGGGGAATTGGGGTCCGCCGCCACCGCGCTGGAAGCCTCCATCAGCGCCTCGTGCGGCTTGTTCTGCGCGAGCAGGCATTTTGAAAGCGCGATGTGCCCCGCCGCGCTGCTCGGGTTTATTCTCAGCGCCGCGCGCGCATCCTCGGCGGCGCGCGCGTAGTTTCCCAGCCCCAGGTAGGCGTTGGAGCGTATGATTAGGGCTTTGTCGTCGCGCGGGTTGCGCTCCAGCGCGGCGGACGCCGCTGCCAGCGCGCCAGCATAGTTGAAGTAGTAGTTCGTGTCCAGCGGCATGCCGCCCAGATCCGCGTCGCGTTTTTCCCAGTAAGCGTCTTTGTCCGCCGTGGAGCCGTATTTTTTCGCCGCGCGCGCCGATGACAGCGGGTTTACGTCGCTGAAACCGTCGTCATCGTCGTAGGAAAAACCGCGTTTGCCTTTTTTTGCCGCGGTTTCCGAAGCCGGTTTGCCGGAGCTCTTTTTGCTCCAGGAGGGGCTGCCGCTCTTGGAATCTCCCCAGAAATCGTCTCCGTCTCCGCCGAAATCGCCGTCTCCGCCGGAGTCGCTGTCCCCGCCTCCGCCAAATCCTCCGCCGAAACCTCCGCCGTACGAACGTCCGAAGTTTCCTCCTCCTCCGAAAAAGCTCGGGAAATTGGAATTAGCGGATTTCACGGAAGCTGACGCGTTTGTGCCGGAGTCGTCCGGCTGGGCGCTTTTTCTGCCCAATCCGCCCAGCAGATTCGCAAAGTCAAGCAATCCCGGCTTATTCTCGGACGATGATGCGCGCGACACCTCGCGCCCGCCCGGCTTTGATTCAAATCCCGGCGAGGCTGCCGGAGGCGGCGGCGCGTATCCGGGGAAACGGCTGCTGCCCGCGCCGGTTTCCCGCGGCGGGGCCGGGGCGCGCCGCCGTTGGATATTATCCTCCCCGTCAAACTCCTGTCTGGCGGCGGCAGCATGTCTGACCGCGCCGGGCGCGTATGCGGGCTGTGTCCGCGGAGCGGCGGCTGTGTTGTAGCCGGCGCTGTTGCCGCCTGCCGGGCGTTCCGACGAGCCGGCGTCGCGTCGTTCCGGCTCCTGCGGGCGTATATGTCCGTTGCTGTAGCCTCTTCGGGGCAGCAGATCCCGGCTGCCGCCGTAACCGGCGTCGGGGCTGTAGCCTGCGCGGCTGCCCGTTTCGCGGACTTCGCCGCGCAGACGCTCGCCTCCGCTGTATGCGGGTTGCGCGGGGGCCGGCCTTGCCTGGGAATATGACGGCGCGGCGCTTTGCGGGTAATGGGGAGCCGCCGCCAGTTCGCGCGATCTGGGGCGGTAGGCCGGTGCGGCGCCGGAAGTGTTAGCCGCATTGTCCGGCGGATTTGCGTTGTAGCCAGTCTGCGAAACCGGATTTCCGCCGTACTGATAACGCGTTGCCGGTGCGCCGCCGGAGTTCACCGCGCGCCGCTGCGCGTCAAGATTGCGCGTTTCCCCGCCATAGTCGGTCCGGGCGGATGCGATATCCCGTGTGCGGGGCGTGTCGCCGCGGGAACCCGCCGCGCCGCCGATTGTATCCGGCAACCCGCTTTTTCTGCTTCCCGGATTGGGCGTGCCGAACCCACCGCCCCCGACATTATACCCCGCCGGCAGGGCGGCTAATCCGCCGTCTTTGAATGCTCCAAATCCCTTGTTCTGGCGAGCGCCGGATTCGCCGAATAAGGCTTTGCTGGCCTCCGCGCCGCCGCTAAAACCTCCTCCTCCCAAGCTCCCGCCGCCGCTGCCTCCGCCACCCCCGCCTCCGCCTTTGCTTCCTCCTCCTCCGCCAAAACCGCCTCCTCCTCCGCTACCCCCTCCACCGCCTCCGCTACCCCCTCCACCACCTCCGCTACCCCCCCCACCGCCTCCGCTGCTCCCGCCGCCTCCGCCCATGCCCCCTCTGTTTTTTCCCGCCCCGCTGTTCATGCCATAGGGGTCATTAGTGTCGGACTTTTTGTCGGGCCTCTTGTTCCATTCCTCT